>JBBQBU010000516.1:0-4466 GCA_038318015.1 Chloroflexota bacterium
ACTCTGGCTCGCCCGACCACTCGTCGCCGACCAGCGCTTACCCTGGGAGCGGCCACTCCCGACCACCCAGTTGACGCCCGGACGTGTCCGCCGTGCCTTCGCCGGACTTTTCCCCCAGTTGGGCACCCCGGCTCGCCCGCCTAAACCACGCGGAAAATCGCCAGGCCGACCTCCGGGCCATGCTCCAGGTCCCCGCTCTCGCCATCCGGTCGTCCGAAGACGACCGAAACGGGCGGCTTAATGCGAGTCTTCGCCTTCGAGATTGTCCAAACTACAGCCCCTTACCCATGCTGGTGTGTCGCGCGAGTATAGTCGCCACCCTCAGGGCAGGAGCAGATCGGCGACGACATGGGGTGCGGTTCAGTTTTCTGCGGGCGCACCGTTCCTCCTGGTGAGCGCCAACCTGAAGGTCCATAGAGGGCCGTGACTCGATGACGCAGCATTGCGGGGAGGCCAAGATGAAGGTTCTGGGGCGCTCAATCTGTAGTGGTTTGGGAATGGCGCGGCAGATTGATGGCCGAGAATCAGGAAAAGGCTATTCTCGTCATTGGCGACGCAGAAAACTGAACCGCACCCGACGACATGTGTGCGGTTCAATGTTCTGCAAGCCTGCTTTTCTCCTGGTAGGTATCGGCCTAGCGACCTTGGAGACGAGTGAGACGGTGGCCCAACCTGCGGGTCGAGCAACGCCCAGGGCACTATGCGTCGCTCATTCCACCCCGTTTCGGGAACGGCACCAGAGGTTGGGCATCAATGCTCGACTCACATGCAGGCCCGTCCATGGCTGCGCAGAAATCTGAACCGCACCCGTGCCACACCGATAGACACGGGCAAAACTCGGGCATGGCCGGCAGGGCATCCTGCGGTGCGCCGGGCCTGGGCAGCCCGGTACACCTGGCGATGTCTCTCTTTCCTGGGTTGACGGTCTACTCGGCGGCTCCTCGGCCGCCTGCGCCTCGACCTCCCGTTGGAGACGGGCGGCCAGCGCCGTCGCCTTCTGCGGGTCCACCGCGAAGAGGCCGGGGTCGGCCAGCAGCGCGGACTGGTCAATGTCGCGTTGTGCAGCGTCGCGCCCATCCGCACCTTCATCGCCTTCTCATGGCTCCGGACCAGACGGTTGACGGCCTTCGTGTCAAAGGTGCCGGGCACACGCGCCGGGTCAAGCTCGACCGGCCCCGGCTTCTCCTGTTTCAGCTTCGTGGGTTGCCTCCTGTGCACACGAGCAGTCAACAGCGGCCGGCCAGGCAGGCAGGGGGGCAGCGTGATCCGGCGCGGCGTCGTTGGCCGACGTTCTGATTGCCCGGTGTGGCACGTTCCGACGATGTGCGGCGTGACCACACGTCCAGATCCGCGTCGCCTCCACTCTGAGATGAGGCAGCAGCCGGCCAGGATCGGGCAGTTCGGGATGTGGCACCACGACGTGCCAGCCGGTCACACGGGCGTCTGGGCGAACCTCTCGATGCGCGCGCGGCTGAAGGCGGGCGACGGGTGCTCGTCGTAGATCAGCGCGTGCAGCCACGGCGCACGATCGCCGGCCGTGGGTGCGGTCGCCAGCAGCGCCGCGATCCCGAGGCGAGCCGCCCCTAGATAGTCGCGCACGGCAGCGGCGGCCAGCGGGTCCGCGTCGAGCCAGTCCACCACATCGGCGGCCGGCCGGCCGGCGCGGAGCATCAGTGCGTGGTGGCGGACTATATACGTGTCATCGTCAGCGACCAGCACCCTCATGGTGTCTGCTCACCTGAGCATGATCAGGCGGGTCGTCTGGTGGAGTGGGTTCCGTTCAGCTAGCGGCACAATGGATCGAGTGACGCTGGAGAGGCTGAGCCGGGACGAGCTTATCGAGCTCGTCATCCGGCTGCCCGAGATGGTCGCGGACGTCGGGCAGGTGCCGGTGCAGGTTGGCGACTCGAAGCAGCGGGTGGCCGAGTTCGAGGCTGAGGCAGTGCAGCCCCGTGCGCCAGAGAAGACATCAGCGAACTCGTCGGTGCCGCCGTCGTTCGGTGCGGTTCGCCTTGAAACCGACCGACGGCGGCGTCACGGCCGGGTGCGCACACCAACTTCATGAAGCTGCACAGCGTCGGAAGCGTCCGCCGTTAGCCGGCACTGTAGCGAACACTGGGAACCGCCTTGAGTACGGCAGTCTGGGCTACAGGCCTTTGGCGAGCAGCGCCACCGCAAGCTGGTTGGCGCTGACGCCTTCCAGTTCGGCGCGCTCGATCAGCCGCTGATGCAGCGTCTTCGGCATCCGCACAAGGAGCTTGCCGCTGTACTCTAAGATCGGCGTCGGCTCCGGCACCGGATCACCGTGCATCAGCATGGACTCGACCCACGCCTGCGTGACAACCTCGACTTCCCGCAGCGCCTCAGCATCCGTCTCACCATCAGCCATACAACCCGGCAGATCCGGCACCCAGGCGAGGAAGGCTCCATCTTCGACACTCCATTGGATCATCTTGCGGTAGGGGCGCTGCAAGATCTCCCTGGCCTGCGCGGCGATCTCAGCCGGCGCCGGTGCGTACGGGTCGTGCGGTGGCTTGACAGCCATCAGGACTCCTCCTCGGTTGCCGCTAGCACCTGCTTGACGTAGGCCGCCTTGATGTGCGGACGCTTGAGCGGGATATTCACCCGGCTGGCCCCCCGCCTGAAAATGTGGTGGCTCCCGGCAGCGCGGTCCAACTCCCAGCCGAACGCCTCCAGCACCCGACGCGCCTCATTGAAAGAAACAGCGTTCGGGTGTTGGGCCATGCGACGGCGCAACTCTTCGCGGTCCACACTTGCATGATATCACGGGCGCTATCATAGACTAGGTCATCGTGAACGAGAGTTCACCCTCACAGCACCAGCCGTTTCGACGCAGATGCACGGCCACGGTATAGTCCGTGCATGCGGATCGGTATCAACGCGCTCTTCCTGCAAAAGCCCGTCGTGGCAGCGGGCCTGCACCTGTACTATCTGCTCGAAGGCCTCGACGCCTACGACCGACGCAACGAGTACGTGCTGCTCAGCCCGCGCTTTCGGAAGGCATCGTCCGTCCGGTTCCCGCAATTGCCGTCAGACCGCTTCCGCAACGTCGAAGTGTTCACCAAAATGGCCCGCCTCGGCGAGGATGTCGAGAAGCTCTGGTGGGAGCAGCTGGGCCTGGTGCAGGCGGCCTCGCGTGAGCATATCGACCTGCTCCACTGCCCGTACTTCGCTGCGCCGCTGTACCAGACGTGCCCGACCGTCGTCACAATCCATGATGTGATCCCGCTGGTGCTGCCCGAGTACAAGTGGCGCGAGGCGAACCGCCTGTACACCGGGTTGACCTCGTTCACCTCGAAGCGCGCCAACGCGATCATTGCCGTCTCAGAATGCTCGCGCCGCGACATCGTGTCCACACTCGGCATCCCCGCCGACCGCATCCATGTCATCGGCAACGCCGTCCACCCCAGCTACTACCCGATAACCGACTCGTGGCTGCTGGCGGCCGTCCGGGAGCGGTACAACATCGCCCGCAAGTACATTTTGTACTTCGGCGGCTTCGACCTGCGGAAGAACGTGCAGCGCATCATCCGCTCGTACGCCGCGCTGCCGGCCCCGCTGCGCGCCGAGTACCAACTCGTGATTGCTGGGCGGCTGCACCTGCTCGGGCACCCGCTTTACCCGGACCCGCGCCCGCTGGTCCGCGAGTTGGACATGGGCGACCGGATCATCTTCACCGGGCAGATCCGCGAGCAGGACAAGGCACCGTTGTACAGCGGTGCGACGGCGTTCCTGTTCCCATCGCTGTATGAGGGCTTCGGAATGCCGGTCCTCGAAGCGATGGCGTGCGGCGCGCCGGTTATTACGTCGAGAGTCTCGGCGCTGCCGGAGGTCGTGGGTGACGCTGGCGTGCTGATCGACCCGTACAGCGAGCCGGCCATCTCGGAGGCGCTAGGCGAGATCCTGACCAGCCCGAAGCGCCGCCAGGAGCTTGGGCAGAAGGCCCGCGAACGGTCGCGGATGTTCTCGTGGCGGCAGGTAGCCGAGCAAACAGTCGCCGTGTACGAGAAGGTGGCAAGCGAAGCAAAGTAGGCGGAGGGTCCAGGTTCTGAGTGTTGGGTTCTAGGGGAGGCGACGACGGTCCCCCGCGAACCCAGAACCGAGAACCCAGCACCTCTAAAGGGAGCTTTCGATGGCAGGGATCAAGGTGATTCGGCCGCACGAGCGGCACACGGGCGCGGTGCAATCGACGAACATGCAGCGCGCGGCCGGGGTCTCGCCGGAGACGACCGGCGCGACGAGCATCTGGTCTGGCTACGTGACGACGCCAGCGGGAGCCGTCTCCGGCGTCCACCACCACGGTGACTGTGAGACGGCCATCTTTGTGGTGAAGGGCCGGGCGCGCTTCCGCTTCGGCGAAAAGCTGGAGCAGGCCATCGAGGTTGCGGCCGGCGACTTCCTGTTCGTGCCGCCCTTCGAGATCCACCAGGAAGAGAATCTGAGCG
>JBBQBU010000517.1:0-4462 GCA_038318015.1 Chloroflexota bacterium
GCGCAAAACGGCTGGATCGACGAGCGGCGCATCGTCATGGAGATCCTGACGGGGATCAAGCGGGCAGGCGCGGACCTCATCATCACGTACCACGCGCGCGAGGTTGCCGCCTGGCTGCGTGAGTGAGGGTCCGCGAATCCCTCACCCCCTAGCCCCCTCTCCCGCTTGCGGGAGAGGGGGAACACAATACCCAGACTCCAGACTCCAGACTCCAGACTCCAGACTCCAGACTCCAGACTCCAGACTCCAGACTCCAGACTCCAGACTCCAGACTCCAGACTCCAGACTCCATGAAAGGGTGCATTGATGGCTGATGAGCCGCTGTCGGTCGTTGCCGAGATTGCTGCTGCGGCGGCACGGGCGGGCGGCGATGTCCTGCGTGCGTCGTACGGGCGCGTGCAGTCGGTCAACTTCAAGGGGCTGACCGATCTGGTGACGGAGGTTGACGTACGCGCCGAGCAGACGATTGTGGCCCTGCTGCGCGACCGCTTCCCCACGCACCAGATTCTGGCCGAAGAGGGTTCGGTGGGCGGCAGTGACCCGCGCCATCGCTGGATTGTTGACCCGCTGGACGGCACCACGAACTATGCCCACGGGTTGCGGGTGTTCTCGGTGTCGGTGGGGTACGAGCGCGACGGCGTGCTGGCGGCGGGGGCGGTGTTCGACCCGTGCCAGGACGAACTGTTCCTGGCGACGCGGGGCAGCGGTGCGACGGTGAACGGGCAGCCGCTGGCCGTTTCAAAGACGGACACGCTGGTGCGGGCGCTGTTGGGGACGGGCTTCCCGTACGAGCGCGCGATGATGCCGATAGCACTGCGCCAGTTCTGCGCGCTGAGCATGGAGGCCCAGGCGGTTCGGCGGGTTGGGTCGGCGGCGCTGGATTGTTGCTGGGTGGCGGCGGGGCGGTTCGACGGCTACTGGGAGAATATCGTCAAGGCGTGGGACGTGGCGGCAGGTGCGCTGATCGCACTGGAGGCCGGCGCGATGGTGACGGACGTGCTGGGCAACCCGTTCCGTGTGGATGCGGGCAGCATCATGCTGGCGACGCCCGCGCTGCACCCGCTGATCCTGGCGGCAGTGACCGAAGCGAGCAAGGAGCCGGCGTCATGATGGCCGCACGTTCGGGCCATCTGCACGCCGGGCGCACCGCAGGCCGCCCGTGAGTTTGCCGCTGTTCGTCTACGGCAGCCTGCGGGATCCGTCGGTGCGGGCGCGGGTGCTGGGGGAGCGCGCTGGCAGCCCGCCCATCACGACGGGGCCGGCGGTGCTGCGCGGGTTCCGATGGCAGATGGTGGACGGCTTCGGTTATCCATTCGTGCTGCCAGCGACAGCCAACGACACGGTGGACGGCGATATCCTGGGCAACCTAGACGGCCAGGATTACCTGATGCTGGATCGGTACGAGGACACGGACAGTGGCAGGTACGTGCGCGTGCAGGTGACGGTGGAGACGGCGACTGGGCGGGTGGCGGCCTGGACGTACTGCAAGGGGCCAGGCGCGCCGTCATAGGGTTGGGCCGGCGTGCGCGGGTTCGCCCCGGCCGTTGCGGGACAGGCGGCCACGGGCAGGTCAGCGTGAGATGCGCGCATCTCACGCTGACCTGCGGGGTGACGTGCTTCCGCGTCGCCGGAATTGCAGGCGCGCGGGTCTTCCCGCCAACGCATCTGCGGACTTGCTTGCTGTTTACCGACCGTTGCGGTTGTAGACCAGGAACCCCTTTATCAAGTCCATCAACGCCGCGTGCTCGTCGGCCGCCACCGAGTGCGAGCTGTTCTCGAAGATGCGGAGGTCCGCCTGCGGGATCAGCCGGGCGATCTCCTCGGAGAACTCCGGCGCGCAGATCCAGTCGTGCCGCCCGCCGATGACCAGCGTGGGGGCCGTGATCTTGTGCAAGTCGCCGCGCACGTCGTAGGTCCGCAAGAACCCGCCGAACCCCTCGTTGATCGCGTCGATAGAGCGGATGCCGCGCGCCCGGCTCTCCTTCGCCTTCTCCGCGTCGAACTTGAGCGAGTAGAGCGGCCCCATCACCGCGTAGTACTGTTGGAGTTGCTCCTCGCTCTCGAATGCGCCGGCCCACAGGATGTCGCCCATCGCGCGTTGCTCGTCGGTGCCGCGCTCCGTCAGTATCTGCTGGGCGCGCGCCAGGAACTCGTAACTGGGGGCCGTCACGACCGCCACTAGGTGCGACACGCTCTCCGGGTACCGTGATGCGTAGGCCAGCGCCAGCATGCCCCCGTACGACACGCCAATCACGACGATCTTGCCCAGGCCCAGGTGCTGCCGCAGCGCCTCCAGGTCTTCCACGTTGTTGTCGAGGGTGTACGTCTCTTTCGGGCCGCGCGCCGACCGCCCCTGCCCCCGGTGATCGACGTACACCAGTTGCATGCGCTCGGCCAGCGGCGAGAACGCAGGCTTGAAGCCTGAATGGTCCCCGCCCGGCCCGCCGTGCAGCAGGAACGCTACTGGTCGCTCGACCATGCGCGGGCCGTCCGGGACCAGCGCCGCGCCCTCGACGTCAAAGTAGATGTCAGTGTCGCGAATCCGTGCGCGCATACCACTCCCGTTCAGGCGGCGGGCCGGTTTTGACCGGCCCACCGCCTGCCTATTCGTAGCCAGGTGTGATCAGTAGCCCAGCGCCGTTGACGGCGTGAACTGGTTGACGCCGCCCGTGAGCCGCCCGGTCCCCGCGTCGATGGCGATGCCGTTCGGTCGGGCAAAGCTGAACGTCGAGCCGGTTTCTTCGATGACGTTCAGTCGGTGGCCCCGCCGCGCCAGGTCGTCCAGCACGGCGTCGCCCAGGCGGGCTTCGGCCAGCGTGGTCGCGCCTTCACAGTGGATGCGCGGCGCGGACACGGCGTCCTGCACGCCCATGCTGAAGTCGAGCACGTTCACGATGCTCTGCAACACTGCCGTCATGATCCGCCGGCCGCCCGGTGCGCCCAGCGCCAGGATCGGCTGGCCGGCCTTATTCAGCACGATGGTCGGGGTCGGTGCCCAGAGGATGCGCTTGCCCGGCTCAATCGAGTTCAGCGTGCCCGGCTCCGGGTTGAACCATGTCATGCCGCCGTTCAGCGTCACGCCCGTGCCGCGCGCCACCACGCCAGACCCGAACAACTCGCCCAGCGTCGTCGTCAGCGTCACCACGTTGCGGTCGGCGTCCACTGCCGTGAGGTGCGTCGTGCAGGTCTCGCCGCCGTCGCCGCCTGCGCGGGGCAGCCCGGCTGGTCGCCCGCCCGGCTCGAACGCCCACGGGTCGCCCGGCCCGATGTCCGGCGTGGCGCGCTCGCGGTCAATCGTCGCGGCCAACTGCGCCGCGTATCCCTTCGACAGCATCCCGTCGAACGGTGCGGGCTGCATGTCCGGGTCCGCGAGGTGCACCAGCCGGTCCAGGAACGCCCGCCGGCAGGCCTCGACGATCAGGTGGGTGGCCGCACCGCTGCCCGCGCCCAGGCTCGCAAGGTCGAAGTGCTCCAGAATGTTCAGCGCCTGGAACGCCGTGACACAGCCGGAGGTCTTCGGGATGCCGTGCAGGGTGTAGTCGCGGTAGGTTGCCACCAGCGGCGCGTCGAACTCACGGACCGTGTAGTTGGCGAAGTCCTCCAGCGTCAGCATGCCGCCGTGCGCCTGGAGATCATCAACGATCATCCGGGCCGTCTCGCCACGGTAGTAGGCGTCCGCGCCGCCCTCGGCCAGCCCCTTCAGGGTCCGCGCGAGATCCTGCTGCACCAGCCGGTCCGGCGCCGTCGTGATGCCGCCCGGCTGGAGGGGGGTGCCGTCCTCGTGGAAGAATGTCCGCAGCGCCTCGGCGTTCTTCCGCAGCATCCGCTGATGAAACGCCGTCGTGGAGGCGACATAACTGTCTACCAGGAACCCGTCTTCGGCCAGTCTGATGGCTGGGGCAAGCACCTGCTGGCGCGTCACCTTCCCTGAGCCGTACTTCTCCTGCGCGTAGAGCATGGCCGCCGGCATGCCCGGCACAATCGGCGCTCGGAACCCCTCATTTGATGCGTTGTTCACTGTGCCGCGCCAGCCGTACAGTCCCCCGGACGTGCCGAGTGGTGCCAGTTCGAACGAGTCTTCGCGGGCGGCCAGCGGCGCGGTGCCTGAGCCGTCCACTACCACCGTGCGGCCCGTCTTCGGGTTGTGGAACACCAGCGCCGCCACCCCGCCAACGCCGCTCATGAATGGCTCGACCACGCTGATAGCGAACGCTGTCGCCACGGCAGCATCGACAGCGTTGCCCCCAGCCTGGAGGATCTCCAGGCCGGCCGCCGACGCCAGCGGATGCAGCGAGGCCACCATGCCGTGGTCTGCCTCCGCCTGCTGCTTCCCGATGATCCAGGACGAGTCGCGAGCGCCGGACACGGCAATCCCCGCGGACATGGCAACCCCCAGAAGTCAGACGTGCCCCACGGACGCGCGTCGGCGGGGTGCCGGGATCATAGCCGGGCGAGGGGCAAG
>JBBQBU010000518.1:0-4445 GCA_038318015.1 Chloroflexota bacterium
TGTCAATGGTGATCCAGCCGAATCCAGTCCCGATCGGGCAGCAAGCATTTGTCGCAATCAGTGGCACGAATGCCGGCCCGAATGATGCGGTGGGCCTGAAGATCACGGTGCCGATCCCACCGGGAGCAACCTACATTGGGAGCAGCCCACGTCCCTTCTTTGCCGCACCACAGGTCGTCGGGAACTCGGTGATCGTGACGGCCAATCAGAGCATCCCGAGCGGTTCCCTGCTCTTTATTGACCTCAACTTTGCTCCGACGATTGCAGGGACATTCAGCGCGACAGCTACGGCCTTCACGGATACGCTGGACCCAAACACCGCCAACAACGTCGCGACAGCCAGTACGCTGGTGACTGACCCGTGTTCGCCGCGCCCGCGCGTCACTCTGCAGGCAGCACCCGATGGCTCCGGGCATCTGCAAGTAGTCGTCATAGCGGGCTTTGGCAACCTGTTGCAGATTCAGTTCGGCACGACCGCAAACCCGCTAGTCAATGCTCGGGTGCGCGTGTTGCACCGCACAACTGATCTGGTGAACGGGCAGATCGTGGTGCTCGCCACCGGTTTCACGCAAGTCCCGTTCGAGGTCACGCGCATCACCCCGGGCCAGCCGGTGATGGTGCCGCTCATCATCACGGACGGCTGCGGTGCCTGGAACACCTTCGTCGGCGGCGGCGCTGGGGCCACCGGCTTCTAGCTTTCTGGGCCGTTCTGTTCCATTGAATAGATGGCACAGGCTCGTCGGACAGCAGCAGGCGTTGGGGATTCGCACCGCTGCCGGGGTACGCTCCCCTCGCACTCTGCGTGCCCATGTCCGAGGGGGGCCACCGATGGCGTACGACCTACTGTTTACCAACGCCCGCGTCCTCGACGGGACCGGCAGCCCCTGGCTGCGCGCCGATGTCGCCGTGGCCGACGGGCACATCATTGCCGTCGGGCGGGCGCTGGCGGGGGATGCCGTCCGCACCATCGACGTGGGCGGCCAAATCGTTGCGCCCGGCTTCTACGACATGCACTCGCACTCCGACATCAGCCTGCTGGTCGAGCCGCGCCACGAGGCCAAGGTATTCCAGGGCGTCACGTTCGAGTTGCTCGGGCAGGACGGCCTGTCATACGCGCCGGTCACGCCGCAGATACGCGAGGAGATCCGCCGCCACCTCGCCGGCCTGAACGGCGACGACCCGCGCGCCGGCTGGGACTGGACGACCGTAGATTCGTTCCTGAACCGCTTCGACGGCACTACCAGCGTCAATGTCGGCTACCTCGTGCCGCACAACGCCGTGCGGATCGGGGCGCTCGGCTGGGAGGCCCGCACCGCCACGCCCGCCGAGTTGGACCGGATGTGCGGCCTCGTGCGCGAAGGCATGGAAGATGGCGCGTTCGGCCTCTCGACTGGGCTGACCTACCCGCCGAACGTCTGGTCTGACACCGACGAGATGGTCGCCATGTGCGAGGTTGTGGCCCGCTACGGCGGCATCTACGTCACCCACATGCGCGGCCAGGGCGACGGCCTGCTGGACCCGATCCACGAGAGCATCGAGATTTGCCAGCGGGCCGGGTTGCCGCTGCACATTTCGCACCTCAAGAGCGCACGGCTTGGGAGCGCCGCCAATCTGCCCGGCGTCATCGCGCTGCTGGAAGGCGCGCGGGCCGGCGGGCTGGATGTCACCTTTGACAGCTACCAGTACCAGGCCGGCAGCAGCATGTTGCACTCCAACCTGCCCGACTGGATGCACGAAGGCGGCCCCGACGCCGAACTGGAGCGGCTCACCATGCCGGACGTTCGGGCGCGGGTGCGGACGCTCTGGGCCGAGAAGATGCCGCCCTGGGACGCGTTGACGGTCGGGTCAGTCCGGACCGACGCGAACCGCTGGATGGAGGGCCGCACGCTCGGGCCGCTGATCCGCGAGTCCGGCAAAGATGCTGTCGATTTCGTCTGCAACCTGCTGCTCGAGGAAGACCTTGCGGCGTCCCACATCAGCGCGGCCGGCGGCGAGGACAGCGACCTGGGCGTCCTGCTGGCCAGCCCGTATCAGATGTTGGGCAGCGACGGGATTCACCTCGGCAGCCACGTCCACCCGCGCACCTACGGCACCTACGCCCGCGTGTTGCAGCGGTACGTCCGCGACGAGGGGACGCTGCGCCTGGAAGATGCCATTCGGAAGTTCTCGTCGTTCGCCGCCCGTCGCCTGAGCATCCCAGATCGCGGGGAGATTCGCCCCGGCATGTGGGCTGACATCGTGGTCTTCGATGAGCAGGCCGTGACGGAGAACGCCACCTACGCCGAGCCGCGCCAGTTGGCAAGCGGCTTCTCGTACGTCGCGGTGAACGGCACCCTGGTCATTGATGGCGGCCAGCATACTGGGGCCACGCCTGGCCGCGCTGTCCGCCACCGCCGCTAATCCCCCATGCCCCCTCACCTACTTGCCACGCGGAGGGATGGAGACACGAGGGTCCCTCACCATCAAGGAGCATCACACCATGACCGCAACCCTGGAGACGCCAACCCTGCCGGTCACTGCCGACGAAATCCGCCGCCGGGTGGCGAAGGTGCCGCGCGTGCCGCTGGCCCTCACCCCGACGCCCCTACAGGATGCCCCGCGCCTCGCCAAAGAACTGGGCATCGGGCGGCTGCTCATCAAGCGCGACGACCTGACCGGGCTGGCGTTCGGCGGCAACAAGACCCGCAACCTCGAGTTCCGGATGGCCGAGGCCGTCGAGATGGGCACCGAAGTCTTCATCGCGGGGCTGGAGGCGCAGTCGAACTCGGCCCGGCAGACGACCGCCGCCGCCAACATCCTGGGCATGCAGACCATCCTGGTGCTGCGGACTGACCGCGACTGGCAGTGGCAGGGCAACCCGTTGATCGACCGCATCCTCGGGGCCGACGTGCGCTGGCTGGAGACCGACGACCCCGCCGTGATGGACCAGACCCTGCGCGACGTGGCCGAGGAGCAGCGCGCCCTCGGCAAGCGCCCGTACGTGATGAACCATGCTGGCGCGTTCGCGCTCGGGTCGGCGCTGGCCTACATGCTCTGCACCATCGAGATCGTCGAGCAGGCGGCGGCGCTCGGCCTGACGCCGTCGCATCTGTACATGACCTCCGGCAACAAGGGGCACGCCGGCCTCGTGATCGGGCGCAAACTGCTCGGGCAGACGTTTCGGACGGTTGCCATCTCGCAGCGGCGCGGCGACGACCGGGTGCCCGGCGCACTGGCCGGCGCACGTGACGCTGCCCGAGCGCTTGGCTGGCAGGTGCCGCTCTCTGAGGCCGACGTGGAGAGTTACGACGAGTACGCTGGCGAGGGGTATGGCCTGCCGACGCCGCAGTCGCTGGCCGCGATCAAGTTGGCCGCCCGCACCGAGGGGCTGCTGCTGGACCCAGTCTACACCGGCAAGGCGATGGCCGGCCTGATCGACCACGCGCGGCGCGGGCTGGTCGGCCAGGACGATACGGTCGTGTTCATCCACACTGGCGGCCTGCCGGCGCTGTTCGCCTTCAAGGACGAGATCCTGGCGGACCTCGACGCCTGAGATGCTGATAGACGGCGGGGTACAATGGCAGCCATGAACTCCCCTGCGAACGCCGCACAGGTCGGGCTGGTGCTCGTGTCCCACAGTGCCGCCCTCGTCAACGGACTGGCCGAACTGGTCGGGCAGGTGGCCGGGCCAGCCGTTAGCATCCAGGCCGTCGGCGGCACGGTAGATGGCGCCCTCGGGACCGATGGCGAGCGCGTGCTGACGGCCCTTCAGGCTGCTGCCGTGCCGCCCGGTGCCGTCGTGTTGATGGATCTCGGCAGTTCCGTGCTGGCCGTCAGCGCCGCCCTGGAAGACCTGACCGACGCGCAGCGTGCCTGCATCGTCGTGGCCGATGCGCCGCTGGTCGAGGGAGCGGTGGCGGCCGGCGTCCTGGCGTCGGTCGGCGCGGAGCTGGCGGACGTGGCCCAGGCCGCCGAGGAGGCGCGCAATGCCCGCAAACTCTGACCCGCCCGACAGCGTCGGGGCCGAAGCCGCCAGTATGGTCGAGGTCACAGCGACACTGCCGGCCGGCGTCGCCTTGCACGCCCGCCCGGCCGCTGATCTCGTGCGTGCTGCCAGCAAGCTCCCCACGCCGGTCACGCTGGCCGCGAACGGCAAGCGCGCCAACGCCCACAGCATCCTCGAAGTGCTGGGGCTTGGCGCGACCGGCGGCACCGTTGTCAGCATCAGCGCGGCCGGCCCGGACGCCGCCCTGGCCACCGCCGCCATTGCCGAGGTCATCGCCAACCTGCGCAGTTGACTGTATTTCCGGCCCTCCTGAGCTCGACTTTGTCCATTTGAGCGGGAGTTCAAGCGGCGAATGCCAGGGTAGTGGTCATGCGGTCAAGCAAGGCACGCGGGATTTCGACCATGTCAGGTTGTGGCGGTGACAGATAAGAAAAGGAAACCGGCCACAACTCGTGGCGCA
>JBBQBU010000519.1:0-4436 GCA_038318015.1 Chloroflexota bacterium
GGCTCTTTCTCGCTGTATCTCCCGGCGCTGACATCGCAGGGGCCCGGCGGGGGGCCTTCCTGCGGGCCCCGTCGGGCCGCCGGGCGGGGCGCCACGTCGGTATCCACCACCGCGCCAGAGCGGCTGCTCGTTGTGGTTGGACGGTTCAGGTCACCTGACGGGCGTGGTCCTCTGCACCGGTGCATCGGTCCCCTTGCGCGGGCAGGCAAGCGTCCACTAGTGTCACGGTGGCGCATGTCTTGCTACTATGCGCGGGGTGTGGCGAACTGCGGGCACAGGCTTCCGACACACCCGTTGCGCTGAACAGGCCTGTTCGGGGTGAGAAGCGCGTGCTTCAGGCTTGCGGCATATATATGTGGCTCTCCCTCACTTTTGGTGAGGCTGCTGGCGGTAGCCAGTACGATTGGGAGTGATGCCAAGCACTCGTACCCTCGCTACCACCCTTCTTCCGACCGATGACGGTCTCCGGCTCGACGACGTGACGATCGGACCGGACCAGATCATCGCCATCCTTGTCGCGACGTCGCCCCGAGGCACCTGCCCGGTGTGCGGCACGTGGTCCGAGACGATCCACAGCCTGTACCAACGGACCATCGCTGACCTGCCCTGGGGCCGTCAGACGGTCCGTCTCCAGCTCCGCGTCCGCAAGTTCTTCTGCCGCCAGCCGACCTGCTCGCGTCGGATCTTCACCGAACGGCTGCCCGCAGTAGTGGCCCCCTCTGCTCGCCGCACCGTTCGCCTCACCGAGGTGGTGCGCCTCCTGGCATTCGCCCTGGGTGGCGAGCCCGGAGCCAGGATTGTTGGTCGCCTTGGGATGGCGACCAGTCCAGCCACCTTGCTCCGCCTGATCCGCCGTACGGCCGTGGTCGAGGCGCCCACGCCACGGGCGCTCGGGGTCGACGACTGGGCGCAGCGGAAGCGCCACACCTATGGGACCATCCTGGTCGATCTGGAGCAGCACCAGGTTGTTGACCTGCTGCCAGATCGGACGGCCGATACCCTGGCAGTCTGGCTGCACGACCGATCTGGGGTCGAGATCATCAGTCGGGACCGGAGTCGTGCCTACGCCGAGGGCGCGGCGCGTGGTGCTCCTGACGCCGTGCAGGTTGCAGACCGTTTCCACTTGGCAAAGAACCTGGGGGAGACCGTGGCCCAGGTGCTGGAACGCCATCGGGCCGATCTCCGTGAGGTGATGGTCTCCGCAGAGGCGACGCTGCAGTTCGAGGATGGCACGCGGCCGGCTGCTGACCTGACCAGGAGGACCCCGGTCCCGGCGCTGTCACGCCCGACCTGGCTGCAGCGTCAGCAGCAGGAGCGGCGGTCCCAGCGAGTCGCGCGCTACGAGCAGATGATCGTCTTGCGGGAGCGTGGCGTTACGATGGCGGCGATGGCTCGCGAGCTCGGGGTGGGAGAACGCACGATCCTTCGTTGGCTCGCTGCGGGGAGCTTCCCGGAGCGCAAACCGCGACGTCGGCCGCCGAGCCCATTCGCGCCGTTCGCCGAGTACATGACCAGCCGATGGGCGGACGGGTGCCACAACGGCATGCAGCTCTGGCGGGAAGTCTGCGAGCAGGGGTATGCCGGCCCCCGCTACCGGATCTGGGAGGTGGTGCAACGTCTGCGTCAAGGACTACCGGCAGTTGCCGAGCCGGAGGTCGAGCAGACGGAGATCTCATCGCGATCCCTGCGACCAGTGAGCCCGCGCCAGGTGGCCGGTATCTTCCTGCGCCGCCCGACGGATCGCACGGTCGCGGAGCAGCAGGTGCTGGGGCAGGTCATCGAGCGTTGCCCGGATGCGCGAGCCGCCTATGAGTTAGCCGAGCGCTTCCTGTCGCTGATGCGCCAGCGTCAAGCCGCCTTACTCGAGGGGTGGCTGACTGACGCCACCCAAAGCAAGCTGCCCGAATTCCAGCGCTTCGCCTCCGGGCTGCTGACGGATCATGCGGCGGTCGTCGCCGCTGCTTCCTTGCCCTACAGCAATGGCCAGACGGAGGGCCAGGTGAACAAGCTCAAGCTCATGAAGCGCAGCATGTACGGTCGGGCCAAGTTCGACCTGCTCCGGTTCCGCCTCCTGAACGCCGCCTGATGCACTTGGCTTCACCAAAAGTGAGGGAGAGCCGCATATGTGTATAGATACCGAGACGAGCCGAGCGGCTGTGCGCCGTCGGGGCCACGTGGCAGCAGGCGAGACGCAGACGTGCGAGCTATGCGGCGCAGCGTGTGACAACAGTAGCGCGAGGCGGGTGAGGCCGATGCGGGTAACCGCCTTCTTCGACGGTCGTGGCGTGCAGGTCGTCGTCTCTTCTCGCTTCCGTGAACCAGCGACGACCGGAACCACCGTGGCAGCCACGGGTTGTGCTGTGCCCCGTATCATGCTCGCATGCTGATCGTTGTCACAGGGGCGGGTGGGTTCATCGGGAGCCAACTCTGTTCGTGGTTCACGGCGGCCGGGCACGAGGTGATCGCAGCTGCGCGGTCGGCCGCGCCGGCCCAGGGCCTCATCTCATTCTCGCCTGGCTCGGCCGCGTTCCTGGCGGCACTGGGCCGACAGCCGGACGTGCTGGTGCACGCAGCCGGCGCCTCCCACGTGGCAGAGTCATTCGCCGACCCTCCCCGTGACTTCCGAGACAACACGACCCTCTACCTGGACGTGTTGGACGCCGTGCGTCAGCATGCGCCGGGTTGCCGTGTGGTGTTGCTGTCAAGCGCTGCGGTGTACGGGAATCCGCCGGCTCAGCCGGCCGGAGAGGCGACCGCCCTGGCACCGATCTCGCCGTACGGTCACCACAAGCTGATGGCCGAGCAACTCGGGCAGATGTACCACGCGCTGTTCGGTGTGCGGACCTGCGCGGTGCGGATCTTCTCGGCATACGGCCGGGGGTTGCGGCGGCAGGTGGTCTATGACGCGATTCGCCTGCTGCAAAGCGCGAGTCCAGAGCGCCCGGCCGTCTTCCGAGGAACCGGCAGCGAGGCGCGCGATTTCATCCATGTTGAGGACATCGTGCGCGGCGTCCTGTCCGTCATCGAGGGCGGGGCGTGGACCGGCGAGGCGTACAACCTGGCAAGTGGTGTATCAACCACCATCGCTGAGTTGACCGTCGTGGTGCGGTCGATGCTCGGCGGCACCGCCACGGCGGCCTTTGACGGCATGGCGTCGCGCGGGTATCCACTCGTCTGGCAGGCCGACATCTCGCGCATCCGTCAACTCGGCTTCGCGCCAGCCTGGACCCTGGAGCGCGGCATTGCTGACATCGTGGATCACTGGGCCGACGACCACCGCCTGCCTGACGCGCACGCGCCTGCCCGCGTGTAATTGTTGCACCTTTCGTGGTGGCACACGGTTGGATGAGTTGCATTCCGGCAAGATAGCCCGTCTGGGCGACTCTGCGCGCCCTGCGGGTTCGTTCACCAGGGTAGGGCATGGACCACTGGGCTAGCAGGGAGGCAGCAATGGCAATTGCAATAGGCGACTTTTACGGACAGGCGGGGACGATTCGCGCGTTTCGGGCTCCCTGTGCGATGCATTTTCCGACGGACAATGGGAGCGTGCGCGCTGCGCCCGGCGACTGGGTGGTCCTTGAAGGCGATGGCAAGCAGATGCTGTACGCGCCCGAGACATTTGCGGAGTTATTCTCGCCGTTGCCGGACGCATCCGCCGTCAAGCACTAGTGGGTCACGTCGTATTTGATTGGGGATGCGTCAATCTGGTCGGATCCTCAACTATATGGAGCGTGACCCACTAGGCGGCCCGCCCCAGCCTCCGTGACGCTTGGATTCCGACATGGTGAACGCGCCATGACGACAAGGCGTATCACGGCCGCGCGCGGGTGCATCTTCAGGAAGGTTCGGGCTTTGTCCGTTGCCGGCTCCAAAAGCGAGCCGATATAGTCCCGCGTGACGATCAATGACGCCAGCGCGGACGGTGACGAAGACGATGTCCAAAATCGCGGCTTCGACGGCAGGCCGTAGCGACCAGTTCGTGATGGCCTCGGTGGTCATCGCCGGACAATATCGTCGTGTCGCTGTCGCCCGATGCTAACGCGCGGCGGTCAACAACGCACATGCGGGTGGTGCCGATGACGGGCGCAGCCACGGCGCTAGCGGGCGTGCTGAAAACGCTCAAGGCCGTCCGCTTTTCGCAGACGCCAGGCGGCTCGAACATCGCGGACGGCGTCGTCGTCGGAGATGATATCTACGTCGGCCACGGAGTCACGCTCTACCCTGGTGTTCAGCTTGCGCCGGGCTGCGTGGTCATGGACGGGGCTGCAATTGGCCGCATCCCGATCTCGAACGCCAGCACCACGCGCCCGATTCAGAGTGCATTCGGCACCGTGACCATCGGGTCCGGCTCCATCATCGGTGCGAACAGCGTGCTCTACACCAATGTACAGCTCGGGCAGCAAGTGTTGATCGGTGATCTTGCGTCAATCCGCGAG
>JBBQBU010000520.1:0-4431 GCA_038318015.1 Chloroflexota bacterium
GGGCTGGCGGTCCGCTTCCTGGTGCATGACGGCAGCGGACAGATGCCGGTCTACTACAAGGGCGGGCCAGTACCGGACATCTTCGGCGATGAGGTCCAGGTGGTCGTCGAGGGCAAGGTCGGGCCAGACGGCACGTTCCAGGCCTCGACGCTGCTGGCAAAATGCCCATCGAAGTTTGAGGCTGAAACCGCTGCGGGAGCCTGACCGATGGCCGACTTTGGGCACATCGCGATTGTCGCCGCGTTCGTCGTGGCGGCCTATGCGGCCATCGCCGCGCCGTTGGGCGTCCGACTCCGCATTCCGGAACTGGTGGCCAGCGCCTACAACGCCGTCCTTGGCGTCGCCATCTTGATGACCGTCGCCAGCTTCACGCTGCTGACGGGCTTCCTGACCAATGACTTCTCGATCAAGTACGTGGCCGAGCACTCCAGCCGGGAGATGCCGCTGTCCTTGGTGGCGGCGGCCTTTTACGGTGGGCAGGCCGGTTCGCTGCTCTACTGGGGCTGGACGCTCTCGCTGTTCAGCGCACTGGTGGCGTACCAGCAGCGACGCAACGACCGCGCGCTGATGGCGTATGTCCACATGACGCTGATGTTCGTGATGGCGTTCTTCGGTCTGATCCTCGGGTTCGTCGCCAGCCCGTTCGAGAAGCTGGCGGTGGTCCCGGCCAACGGCCTGGGCCTCAACCCGCTGCTCTACGACCTGGGCATGCTGTACCACCCGCCGATGCTCCTGGCCGGCTATATGGCCTGGACGATCCCGTTCGCGTTCGCGGTCGGGGCGCTGGCGACCGGCCGCCTTGACGCTGGCTGGATTCACACGACGCGCAAGTACGCGCTGGTAGCCTGGGGCATTCTGGGCGTCGGCAACATGCTCGGTGCGTGGTGGGCGTACCGGGTGCTTGGCTGGGGCGGCTACTGGGGCTGGGATCCGGTCGAGAACTCGGCCATCATGCCGTGGCTGATCGGGACCGCGTTTATCCACTCGGTCATAATCCAGGAGCGGCGCGGCATGCTGAAGGTCTGGAACTTGGCCCTGGTCATGTCCACCTTCTACCTGGCCATCTTCGGCACGTTCGTCGTGCGTAGCGGCGTCATCAACTCGGTGCACTCGTTCGCGCAGTCGGCGATTGGGCCGTACTTCCTGGTGTTCCTGTCGATGGTCGTGACCGTCACCCTCGGGATGCTCTTCTACCGACTACCACTGTTGCGCTCAGAGAACCACCTCGACTCGATGCTGTCGCGCGAATCGAGCTTCCTGCTCAACAACTTGCTCTTCCTTGGTCTGGTGTTCGCGATCTTCTGGGGCACCATCTTCCCGCTCGTCTCGGAGGCGATCCAGGGCACGAAGATCACGGTCGGGCCGCCCTTCTTCAATCAGGTGGCTGGCCCGATCTTGATTGCCCTGTTGGCGTTGATGGGCGTCGGTCCGCTGATGCCGTGGCGCAAGGGGAACAGGAGCAACCTGCTGAACATGTTCGCTGCACCGGTCGCGTTCGGCGTGATCGTGGGCATCCTGGTCGGCATCGTGAAGGGCTTCGACCAGCCAAAGGCGTTGATCTCGTTCGCGGTCTGTGGCTTCGTCACCGCGACCATCATCTCGGAGGTTGTGCGCGGCACGCTGGCCCGCCGGCAGGCGACCGGCGAGAACCCTGCTGCTGCACTTGCGAACCTCATCAGCCGCAACAATCGGCGCTACGGCGGCTACATCGTCCACCTCGGCATCGTCATGATCGCGGTGGCGGTCACAGCGTCGTCCATGTACCAGGTGGAGCAGATGGCCCGTCTCCGTCCGGGCGAGTCGATCTCGATTGCCGAGTACCGTCTGACCTACAACGGCATGCAAGAGCGCGCCGAGCCGGGCGTGCGGATCATTGAGGCGCAGCTTGCCGTCGAGTCTGGCGGCCAACTCCAGGGCTTAGTGGTGACGGATAAGCGCTTCTTCCGGGGCTTCGAGCGCCAGCCAAGCACCAGCGTCGGCATCCGCACGACCCCGTTCGACGACCTCTACGTCGTGCTGGCGGGCTGGGAAGCGGACGGGAGCGCCAGCTTCATGGTGTACGTCAACCCGATGGTCATCTGGATCTGGCTCGGCGGCATCATGGCGGTAGGCGGTGGCCTGGTCGCGCTCTGGCCGGAGCGGCGCGCGCGCGTGGTGACGGTCAGTGCGCCTGCGCGGGGCATGGCTGTGGGGCGGGCCTGACCGATGATGCGCCGTCTGCTGGTGCCGCTGTGCGCGGTGTTGCTGCTGTTCGTTGCCGTCGTGCAGTTTGCCCACGCCGACACCGTAGACGAAGAGACGCGGCGCATCGGCAAACAGCTCCAGTGCCCGGTCTGTAGCGGTGCCGCCGTCTCGGACTCGCCGTCAGAACTGGCGGGGCAAATGCGTGCCGTGATCCGCAGCAAACTGGTGGCCGGGGAGACTGAGCCGCAAATCATGACGTACTTCATCGAACGGTACGGCGACGGCGTTCTCGTCGAGCCGCCACGCCGTGGCTTCTCGCTGCTGGCGTGGCTCGCGCCGGTCGTCATGCTGATGGTCGGTGGCGTTGTCCTCTGGCGGCTACTATCCGGCTGGCTTCGGCCGCGCTGGTCGCCGGCTGCCGTTGCTCCGACGGCCGCCGGCACTGCGCAACTGATAGCGCATCGCAACGGCACCGCCCATGCCGACGAGCCGCCCGCCGACACGACCACGGACCGCGCCCGCGCCCGCGCCGAACTCGACCGCTTTCGTCGGGAGGCCTGACGACGATGGAATACACGCTTGCGGCTGTCGTCGTTGTCGCCGTGCTGGCGTTCGTCGTGTTGCCGCTGGTGCGCGGCGTCACGCCATCACCGACCGATGCGTCTGCCGCCGTCGTCCTGACGGCGGCAAGGGAGCGGTCGGCCATCTACCAGGAGCTTGTGGAGTTGGAGCTTGACCAGCGCATCGGCAAGGTGACGACCGACGACTACCGCGAGCAGGCCGATGTGCTGCTGGCGCGCGCGGCGGCCTTGATTTCAGCCGAAGATGCCGAGTCGTCGGCCGCAGATGCACAGATTGAGCGCGAGATCGCAGCGGTCCGGGCGGGGCTGCACTACCCAGAACCGACGCCGACCGGCGAGCCTCGCGTATGACCGCCGTCCGTCTCTGGCTGGCGGCGCTGGTCGTGGCAGGCCTGCTGGCTACCGGGGGTGCGAGCACGATCATGGCCCAGGACGCCGGTGTCATTGAAGGGCAGGTCACGAACGGCACAGCCGGGGCCAGTTCCGCCGCCGACCTGGAAATCATCGTCCACGTGCTCAAGAACCGGCAAAAGACCGGCGAGCAGCATGTGCGCACGGACGGTGCTGGCCGCTTCCGCGTGGATGGACTGGCAACCGGCGCAGACATGCTCTACTTCCCGATCCTGGAGTACCGAGGCATCGCGTATTATCCGGACCGCCCGGTCATGTTCGACGGTGGGCCGCTTTCACGCAGCGACATCACCGTGTTCGAGACGACCCCGACCGCCGACGCTCTCTCGTTCGAGCGGCTGAACATGCTGGTAATGGCGGTGTCGCCCACCACCCTGACGATCATGGAGATGGGCGCGGTCACGAACCCGGGCGACCGCACGTTCGCCGCCGATGCTGCTGTGACCGGTAGCGCCAGGACGCTGCGCTTCCCGCTCCCGCCGGGGGCGACGCAGATCTCCGCGCAGGCGGGCCTGCCGGTTGACACCCTGGAGACGATGCCGGACGGCTTCGCCACGACCGACCCGGTGCGCCCCGGCCGCCGCGAGATCGCCTTTAGCTACCAGCTCCCGTACGACACCGCGAATCTCGACCTGAACCGTGTGTTTGCGTTCCCGGTCGGCACGTTCACGCTGATCGTGCCGGACGAGGTTGGGGGCGTGGTGGCGTCCGGCATGGCGCTCCAGGGCAGCACCGAGCTTGGCGGCCGGCCGTTCCGCCAGTACGTCGCCGAGCGCGTCAGTCCTGGCAGCGAAGTCCGCTTCCGCCTGACCGGCCTGCCCGCGCCGATGTTCGGCCGCCCGCGCGATCTTGGCCTGCTGGTGTCGGGCATCGGGGCGGTGCTGCTGGCCGGCTTTCTCGGGTTTACCATCTGGCGACGACGCGCGCGGCCCGCCCCCCCGACAACCCTCACGCTGGCGACATCGGCCGACACCACAGAGGCCGGCCGCACCATGACGTCGGCCCCGCCCGTGCCGTCATCGCAGGCCAGCGAGCGGCAGGCGTTGCTGGAGGCTATCGCGCGGCTGGACGAGCAGTTTGCGGCCGGCGAACTCGATGCCACTGCCTACGAGAGCCAGCGCGCCGAGCAGAAGACGCGCTTGCTGGCACTCTCCGCCCCTGCAGCCGTCGCCCGATGACCGGCCCGAGCAGCGACCTGACCGGCAGCGTCTCAACCACCGAGCATCCGGCCGTCGAGGTGCGCGCCTTGCGCGTG
>JBBQBU010000521.1:0-4409 GCA_038318015.1 Chloroflexota bacterium
TCCGGGGCGAACAGGCCGCCCTCACTCATGACCTTGTCTGCGGCCAGCGTCAACTGGTGCTGCACCTGGCGTGTGTCGAGCGTCTGCTCGCCAGCGGCCAGCACCGGGTGTTGCACCAGCGCCTCGGCCGCAGCAATGGCGTCCAGGCCGCCTTTGACTGCCGAATACCCCATCTACCCCTACCTACTCGCCGGCATGCTGGCCGGAACGTCGTGCGCCAGGATCGTCGTGGAGCGCGGTAAAGCCGCCACCCGGCCGTCCGGATCAATGAGGATCAGGTCGGTGCCGCACGGGTATTCGGCGGCCTCGTCACGGGCCGAAAAGAACGCCGCCGGCAGCCCTGGCACCCGCAGACTGTGCCCGGCCGGGATGCCCGGCCCGGCCAGCCCCAGCAGCAACGCCGCAGGGTCGTCCTGGGCCAGCGTCGGCACCAGCAGCAGCAAGGTCGCGCCGTCGTTTGGATACTCCAGCGTCCCGGTGCGGAGCCGCAGCGGCAACGACGGATCAAGGCCATCCCAGGAGGCCACCACGAAGTCGGCGCGATCAGCCGAGACGGCTTTGCAGGCGGTACGCTGCCGCACGAAGCGCTCAAGTCCGTCCGGGCCGTCGAATGCGCCGACCGCCAGACTGACTTCGTGGTCAAGGAGCGTCACCAGCACGGCAGCCAGCCACGGGTTGACCGGCGCGGCCACCGCCGCCACCGGCAACTGCTGGATGGTGCCGGGGCGGGCCATCACGTCCAGCAGCACCCGAAACGTGCGCTGAGTGTCCCTGACCGGCTCGAATGAGGCGCTCCGCTGCGCGAGCGCGCGGAGCTTTGGGCTGGCGAGTGCCACGAACATCTCCTTCTGCCTGCCGCCAGGGCGATCAGAACACGTCAAACTGCACGCGGGTCGGGGCGATCTGCTGCCACTCCTGGGCCGATGCGGCAGCAGCCTCGATCGCCAGGGCGGCAAGGTCACGCTCGATGGCCGCACGGTCGGCATGGCCGGCTTCAAGGCTGGCATCGACAATGGCGACTGACAGCGCGTGGTCGGGGTCGCGCCCCAGCACCATCCCCCAGCCCTCTATGCCGCCGATGCTGACGCGCGCCTCCGTCACCAGGACATCGCCCAGGTTGAAGACCTCGCCACGGGCACCATCGACGGCCCGCGCCATCACCATACCGACGGTCGGCGCGGTGATGACGGCAACCTCGCCGAGTGTCCCGTCAAGCAGCCGTTCGGCAAGGCCGATCGCCGCCGGGGCCGGGAGCGTCGTCAAGGCTTCAAAGCGTTGTTGTCGGTCCATGGCCTCTCCAAAGATGCGCGCCGATGCTCTGTGGGCGCGCGACCTGCCGCACCGGGCGGACGGCTGACGCGTGGAGCCGGCAACGCAATACCGACTACGATACGGCAAGCGCCTTAACTGCCAGTTAAGGGGAGGTAAGCGCGGTGTGATTGTCTGTAAAGCTTTACAGACAATCACACCGCCGGTTGAACGGTGCGCTTCGCACGAGCATCCCCGGCGCCTGCCTATCGCCCGGACGTGTTGACAGCAGTGTGGCAATCCGAGTAGTACCTAGCGTGACCACCGACGCCGCCGCCGACCGGCCCTTAATGATCGCCCTGGCCCCGACCGTGGGGGCCGACGTTGGCACGCGCGCCCACCAGCCCGCCGCCCTGGAGGCGTACCTCGAACGCTGCCTCGGCCGAGCGGTTCGCGTGGTCGTGGAACCAAGCTACGCGGCGACCGTCGAGGGGCTGCGCTCCGGCCGCCTGGATGTCGCGGTCGTCGGGGAGTTGGCGTCGCTGCGTGGCCAGGAAGTCGGAGGGGTCGAGCCGCTGGTGGTGCCAGTCCAGGCTGACGGCCAGATTCCGACCTACGAAAGCGTCGTGGTGACGCGCATCGACAGCGGCCTGCACGACCTCGCGTCGCTGCGAGGCACGACCATCGGGCTGGTGGACGAGCAATCGACCTCCGGGTACGCCGTGCCGCGCGCCATGCTCCGCGAGGCCGGCATCGACCCGGACCGCGACGTGGCCGTGCGCCTCTTCGGCCGCCACACCGCCGTCGTCGAGGCCGTCATCGCCGGCGAGGTCGTCGCCGGCGCGACCCATTCTGGCCGCCTCCGGCCGCCGTCGCTGGACCGGGGACCGGACTACGCCCGGCTGCGCGTGCTGGCGGCGTCGCGCGCGATCCCGCGCGGGCCGCTGGTCGTCCGCGCCGATCTCCCGGACGGGACGCGGGCCGCACTCTCGGCTGCGCTCTTACAGGTGCATGCTGCCGACCCGGCCGCCGCCGCCGTGTTGAACATCGGACACGGCCAGCGCTTCACGCACGTCGTGCGCCGGCAGGTGCCCACCCTCAAGAGCATCGCCGCGCTGGCGGGCGTCTCGTACGCCACGGTGTCGCGCGTGGTGAACAACTCAGGGTACGTGGCACCAGCCACCGCTGCGCGGATCTCGGCGATCGTTGAGGAACTTGGCTACCACCCGAACGGCAATGCCCTGACGCTCCAGGGGCAACGCGCCCCGATTGTCGGCATGGTGGTACCGACGCGCGGTGCCAGCACCGACGATGCGTTGCTGAACGTCCTGCGCACCGACCTTGCCGCTGCGGGCGTCCCGCTGGTGCTCTGCCCCATCGACGGCTCGCTTGAAGGCAGCCTGTTCCTTGATCTGCTCCTCGACGGGCGGCTCGGTGCGCTCGTCGTCTCCGGGGCGCAGGCTCAGGATCAGGCACTTGCCAGGATGGTACGCACCGGCCGGACCGTCATCGCGGTGGACGTGGCCCAGGCTGCTCCAGGCGTCACGGTTGCCCACCGCTCAGAAGCGGCCCAGGCAGTCCTTGCTGGACTCGGCTTGCCGCCCGACAGGCAAAAGTCCGCGCGAGTCGCGACCGGCATGGCCGACTCCTAACCGCCCCGCCCCGCCTCGGTCGGGAGTCCGGCCAGGAAGCCGACACCGGCTCGCAGCCCTGGAGGCCATCAACCGGCATCGGGTCCGGACACGCGTCTCTCCCCCGAAAACGGCGGCGGGCCGGCTGAACCCCTCACCCCCTGACCTCCTCTCCCGCAAGCGGCAGAGGAGGAGGGGGAGTCTGGCGACCCGGGCCACTTTTTCATCCTCGTTAGCGTGCCGTTAGGCACATGGGTTCCTCAGGGCATCGGCAGCGGGGTCGTCAGCGTGATGAACAGCATCCGGCTCTTCGTGCCGGCCCCGACATTGTTGCCGTCCGCATCGAACAGCGTGCCGATGTCGAAGTCGTTGTCGTTGGCGACGATCAGCGTGTTCTTGTCCAGCACGGCCACGCCCTCGATCTTGTCAGGCATGCCGGCCAGTTCGTGCAGGTCGATGGCGAGCGCCTTCGACAGTACCTTCAGGTTCGCACTGGCAGCGTCCGTGACGGCTTCCAGCGAGGGTGCCGTGGCCGCACTGTCCCAGGCACTGCCCAGGATATTGGCATCCGCAGTCAGATCGACGCGGTACAGCTTCGCGACCCAGTCGGTGCGCTCCAGCACCAGCAACGAGCTGTTGGTCAGCGCCACCAAACCGGAGATTTTCATCTCGGCTGGCTGGCGCACGGCCGTCGTATCGAATGCTGCGACCGGCTCCAACTGATAGGCGTACTCGCCGGCCACCTTCTCGCTGGCGATGTCGAACGCCAGGATGCGCGTCATGCGGGACGGGTTGCCGGTGGCCGCGTCTGGGTTCAGTAGCGGCGACTGTAGCCCGATGAACAGGGTCTTTCCGTCGGGACTCAGTGCAAGTGCCTCAAAGCCACGATTCAGCTTGCGCTTGCCGAAGATGGCTGGCAGCGTGTCAACTACGGGGTAGTCCGTGCCCGGCAGCGCGAGGCCTTGCGGCACGTACCGCTTGACCACCTTGCCAGTCGCGTCCACCTTGACCAGCGACGGGCTGTACTCTTCGACCAGCCAGAAATCGCCGCTGGCCGTCCGCACGAGCCCTTCGGTGTCCAGGCCGTTCGGGTTGAACGGCAAGAGCGCCTCGGCCTTGAAGTCGTACGGCGTCTCGTCGATCTTCTCCAGGTTCGACAGGCCGGTGACCGGCTTGCCAGACTGGCCGACGATCGGGAGCGCCTCTAGGATCTCGATCACCCCGTTGGCCGCGCGCACCTTGATGATGGTCGGCGTGAATTCGGGGATCGGGAAGGTGCGGCGCGCCACGCCGGCCACCGGCACCAGCCCGTTCGGGCCGCGATCCGTGACCATCCAGAACTGGTCGGCGGGATCGCCGGGGCTGTGCCAGAGGTCGCTGCCGATGCCGCCGAGCAACAGTTTGCGGTCATTCGCGACCGTGCCCGGCAGCTTGGCGTTCTGGAACGCCGAAATGGGCATATCGGCCAACGTGTGGACCGCCGTGACGCGGCCCGCTGCGCTTGACGCGCCGACGGACGGTGGGACCGGC
>JBBQBU010000522.1:0-4395 GCA_038318015.1 Chloroflexota bacterium
GGTTCGACGCCATCTGGTGCGCGGCTTCGGTCATACCGTAGCTTTCGATGACCGGGGCGTCAAAGGTTGCTTCAAGCTGCGCCATCACCTGCGGCGGCAGCGATGCCGACGATGACCGGATCAGCCGCAACGGGTTGCGCGCGATGCTCTCGGGGTTGCGGTCCGCGCGCGTCAGGATCGCCTGATGCATCGTCGGGACGGCGGTGTACCAGGTCGGGTGCGCCTCGTCCAACTGCGCGAAGAAGCGCAGCGCGTTGAAGCCCGGCGTGCAGAACACCGACCCGCCGGCCGCCAGCGACGACAGCGTGGCGGCAATCAGCCCGTGAATGTGGAACAGCGGCATGATGTTCAGGCAGCGGTCGTCGGCCACTAGGCCGAGGACGCCGCCGATGTGCCGCGCCGACGCCGCGAGGTTCTTGTGGCGCAACGGCACCTGCTTCGGCCGCGAGGTGGTGCCGGACGTGTGCAGGATCAGACCGACATCCTCAGGCTGGGCGTAATCGGGCATCGCACCATCGGCCGGAGCGACGATCTGGCCGTCCGGTCCGAGCAAGGTGAACAGGCCGGCCGGGCCGCCCTTGTCGGCCACCAACTCAACAATCGGGACGCCCTGCTTGCGGGCTTCATCAATGGCCGGCGACTCGCTGCCGGCGTCCACGATCAACGCCTTCGCCTGGAGGTCGGCCAGATAAAATGCGAACTCCTCGCCGCGATAGGCCGGGTTCAGCGGGGCACTGACGCAGGCCGCCGCGACCGCGACGAACGCCGTCGCCATCTCAGGGCCGTTCGGGAGCACGATGGCAATGGCATCGCCGCGTCCATACCCGAGTTGGTTGAGCGACACGACCGTATCGCGCACCAACCGGCGCAGGCCGTGAAACGTGAGCGACGGGCGCTCCTGGGCACCAATCGCGACAGCGCCGGCCGCGCCAGAACTGAGCAGCTCGTGGACGGTCTGCGTCTGGGTTGTAGTCATCTCGTCTCCAGGCCGGCAAGGCTGCCAGGGACGTGCAGCGCGCGGCGACACCGTGATAACTGGACGCGGCGCGTGGTGGCACACCGGGAGATCATCTCCCGGCGCGCCGTGCCGCACCCCGAGATTCTAGCCCACGCTCGAAGTGGACGCCCGGACAGCCCCCGTGCGGCCCTGCGTACGACGGCTCGACGCGGGCGGCGACTGTGAGAGGATTGTGAAATGGGCCTGCCTGGAGCCAGCATCGGGCACGCTTCGTGCTATGCTCGATCTTTGCGAAGGGGAGTATCTCCCAGGGCGTCATCGTCAATTCGGCCGCGCCGGCTTGTGCCGAGCGTGTCCCGGTGGCGCCGATCCACGGCGGATCGAGAGAGACCTTCGACACACGCGCTACGGCGCTGAGTCGGGAGATCTCGCATTGATCGAGACGTGGATGTGGTTTGCCTTCGTCGGCGTGATTCTGGGACTGCTGGCCCTGGATCTGTTTGTTTTCCACAAGGACGCGCACGTCGTCTCCGTCCGTGAGGCAACGATATGGAGCGTGGTGTGGATCGCCCTGGGCCTCGGGTTCGGCGGCTTCGTCTGGGCGTGGCTCGGGGCGGAGCGCGGCGGCGAGTACTTCGCCGGGTACCTGATCGAGAAGGCGCTGTCGGTTGACAACATCTTTGTCTTCGCGATGGTGTTCGCCTACTTTGCGGTCCCCAGCAAGTATCAGCATCGCGTCCTGTTCTGGGGCATCGTCGGGGCAATCGTCTTCCGTGCCATCTTCATTGTGGGTGGTGCGGAACTTCTCAAGCAGTTCCACTGGCTGATCTATGTCTTCGGGGCGATCCTGCTGTTCACGGGCATCAAGATGGCGTTCGGCGGCGAGACGGAAGTGCACCCCGAGAAGAATCCGGTCCTGGGTCTGGTGCGGCGCTTCATGCCGATCACCAACGAGTACCACGGCCAGAAGTTCTTCGTGCGCGTCGCTGGGACGCTCTGCGCTACGCCGCTTTTCGCGGTGCTGCTGATCGTCGAGACGACGGACATCCTGTTCGCCATCGACTCGATCCCGGCTATCTTCGCCGTGACGCGCGAGCCATTCATCGTGTTCGCGTCCAACGCCTTCGCGATCCTGGGCCTGCGCTCGCTCTACTTCGTGCTGGCCGACATGATGCACCGCTTCAAGTACCTGAAGGTCGGGTTGGGGGCGGTTCTGGTGTTCGCGGGCGTCAAGATGTTCCTGAGCGAGTCGGCGTACAAGGTGGACATCTGGCTGTCGCTGGGCATCATCGCGCTGATTCTGGTGGCGTCCATTGTGGCCTCGCTGGTGGCAACGCGCGGCCAGTCCGGCACGCCTGCGGCCCCCGCGCAGCCACTCGGCGACGCCGCCGCCTGACATCCGCTGGCGGCCACGTTGGCACTTGGCCCCGGACCGCGCCATCATGCGGTCCGGGGTATGGCGTTGTCGGCCGGCCGCTCGGGGACGTCGCGTAGAATTGGGTCCGACAGATCGTGACCAGACACCGCGACCCTTCGACATCATTGTTCCGGGGAGGAACCGTCTGTGGGCCTGCTTGACAGAATTTTGTCGATCTTCGGCCTCGGGGGCGGTGGTGGTGGTGGGCGTTCCGGTGATCGCGGGTTGTACGTCTATGTCCGCTGTACCCGCTGCCAGGACGTGGTGCGCGTGCGGATCAACGTGGCCAACGAACTGAGCGAGCTGACGGATGAGGACGACGACGGCGTGGAGAACCCACGGTCGAGCCATCCGAACGCGCGATACGCCATCACCAAGGGTGTGGTGGACACCAAGTGCTTCCGCAAGATGAGCCTGACGATGCTGTTCGACGGCCGACGCCGCGAGCTTGACCGGCAGATTGACGGCGGCACCTCGGTGGATCAGGATGCCTGGGACGCCATCCGGGCGAGCCGCCAACAGCCCGCCGAGTGATTCCAACAGTCGGCGATGATTCCTCGTCGGGCCACGCTTCCTATGACTGAGCACGTAGGTACCGAGGCGAGCCCCTCACCCCCTCTCCCCGTCTCCCGCGCGCGGGAGACGGGGCAGGCGGTGAGGGGTGATTCCGCCGACCTGCTGCTGGACACGCCGCGCGCCCTGGCCCGCGCCCTCACTCGCGTCGAGCGCGGCGGCACGGCAGCCGATACGCTGATGCGCCAGCTTGGGCCGCGCCCGTTGCGTGCCTGGACCATCGGCATTACCGGGCCGCCGGGGGCCGGCAAGAGCACGCTCGTGAACCGTCTGATCAGTGCTGCGCGCACGGCCGGGCAGACCGTTGGCGTGCTTGCCGTAGACCCGTCCAGTCCATTCTCGGGCGGGGCGATCCTGGGCGACCGCGTCCGCATGATGAGCCACACGGCAGATTGCGGGGTCTTCATCCGCAGCATGGCCGCCCGCGACAGCCTGGGCGGCCTCGCGTCGGCCACCCGCGACGCCGCGCGCCTGCTGGACGCCTACGGCTTCGACATCGTCTTGCTGGAGACGGTCGGCGTGGGGCAGAGCGAACTTGACGTGATCAAGGTGGCCGACACCGTGGCCGTCATCGCCGTGGCCGGCCTGGGCGATGCGGTGCAAACGCTGAAGGCGGGCATCCTCGAAGTGGCCGACCTGTTCGTCGTGAACATGGCCGACCGCCCCGGCGCGGACCGCACCGCCGCCGAACTGCTCTCGATGCTCCGGATCGGCAGCAGCCATGCCCCCAACTGGGTGCCGCCGATCATCGAGACGGTCGCCAGTGAGGGGCGCGGCGTGCCGAAGTTGTGGCAGGCGCTGGAGCGTCATCGTACCCACCTGGAGGCCACCGGGGAGCTTCAGCAGCGCCGTCGTCGCCGCATCGATACGGAAGTGCTGGAACTGGTGGATCACCAGTTGCGCGAGACGGTACGCCAGCGAGTGGTGGCCGGCGGCGAGATCGCGCGGGTGCTGGCTGCAGCGTGCGACGGACAGCTTGATCCGCACTCGGCCGCTGCGGCTATCCTGGGTGGCCTCGCGCCGTCCACTTCGGCCGCTGCATCTGCACAAGGCACCACCGTTGCCCGCCAGGGCACGCCGCCACACACCCAGCCATCAGACGGGAGCGCATGATGCCGCTGTTGCCATACCTCGGGATCGTCCCGACCGTTGCCGACGACCTGGAGCTTGACCCGAACGCCTACGTCATCGGCAAAGTGACATTGGCGCGCGGCGTCCGCATCGGGGCTGGCACCGTGCTGCGCGCCGACCAGGACCAGATCACCGTGGCCGAGCACGTCACCTTCGGCGCGGCCATCTCCGTGCACCTCGACCGGGGCAAGCCGACCATCATCGGCGCTGACGTAGTGGTGGAGGACGACGCCATCGTGCACGGCTGCACCCTGGGCGACGCCGTGCTGATCGGGCGGGATGCGACGGTGCTCTCCGGCAGCAGCATTGGCGAGGG
>JBBQBU010000523.1:0-4394 GCA_038318015.1 Chloroflexota bacterium
CGTGGGGCAGCCTATCTCGAAGAGTGATCCGGCCGTGCTGGTTCGGCCACGTAGTCGTACCGGATGAAGCCTCGGTTGACTGCTACCTTGTCGTAGAGGGTGCGGGCCTGCGCGTTGGTCTCGTGCGTCAGCCAGTAGAGCGCCGATGCCCCGCGCTCCTGCGCTTTCGCTGCCACCCGCTCAATCAGGGCGCGCGCGACGCCCCGGCCGCGCACCGTCTCGTCTACGAAGAGGTCCTGCAAGTAGCAGACATCGCTTGCCCAGATGTGGGGCTGAAACAGGTAGTGCGTGATCCCGACCAGCGAGCCGTCAAGGTGTGCACCTAGCCCGTGGATGGTCTCGCCGCGCAAAAGGCGCTTCCAGGTCGCCTCGTACGCCTCAGCCGGCAGGTTCGTGCGGTAGAACGTCTTGTAGCTGCGCGCCAGCGTCTCCCAGGCTGCGCGGTCCTCGGGACCGAGCGGGGTGATCTCCAGCATGGTCGTCCTTTCGCCAGCGCGTCCGCCGCACCCGTGAGTGTGAGCCGACCAGCCTGTCCCGGCGGCTGGCGCAGACCCGATTGTAGCCGGCAGTAGTCGGCAGTCAACGGACGCAAGCAGCCAACATGCGGGCCTCGGGGCGTGTGCCGGCAGCCGGCAGCGGCCTCCGTGCCGATGGTAGACTGCCTCGCACCGGCAGATTCTGGCATCGGAGGCGTATGATGGCCGACTTTCTGGTGAATCCCGCCAAGAAGAAGCTTGCGGACGGCGGCGTAATCACGGTGGTCATGGGCGACTACTCACCCGATATGTGCGAGTTCCTGGGCAGCCTCGGGGTTGACGCCGTGATGGGCGAGATGGAGCACTTCACGACGACGTGGCAAGACATCGCCAACATGTCCAGGGCGTGCGACATCTGGGGCATGATGTCGATGGTCCGCATCAATCGTAATGACCCGGCGCTTATTACCCGGACGCTGGACTGTGGCGCGAACGGCATCATGGTGCCGCACGTTGACACCGCCGAACAGGCCCGCGCCGTGTCGGTGGGTGCCAAGTACGGCCCGGATGGCATCCGTGGGCAGTTCGGCGGCCGACGCTCATACGGAGTGACGGACTATCACCGACAAGCCAACGAGAACGTGATGGTGACGGTCCTGCTGGAAGACATCGTCGCGATCAAGAACCTGCCCGAGATCCTGAAGGTGGACGGCATCGATATCTTCTGGATGGTGCCGGGCGATCTGGCGCAGAGCATGGGCTACACCGGGCAGGTCAACCACCCGGAGGTCCGCGCGGTGATGGACAAGGCCATCACCGACATCGTGGCAGCAGGCCGCACGGCCGGCACGCTGGCCGTGACCGAGGAGGCGGCTGAGCGGGCCATCGACATGGGCGTTCAGGCGCTGAGCGTGCCGTGGACGAGTTGGATCGCGGCCGGCGCGCGGAGCTACCTGGACACGGTTGCCGCGAAGTCGAAGTAGCGCCAGGGCCGGTCCAGGCCGCGCACGGTCAGGGAGTGGCGTCGCTCTCAGGGGCTTTGCGAGCCGACGAAGGATCTCATGCGTGCAATCTGGACAGCGTGAGATCTCTCGGCGGCACACGCACGCTCGTTTCCTCACATATCGTCACGCTGCGTGCAACGACATCGCTCGCGGTGCCCATCGGGGGTGTGGCGCGGGTGCCACGGTCGCGAGCGAGACACCGAGTGTGCGCCGTATCAGACAGCAGTCGGGCGGTGGCCGGATCCCACAGGCGCCGGAGCCTTGCCTGGCCGTGCCAGGTGGTAGGTCAGCACTTTGCCGGCCCGCGTGACGAGCGGCGGCTCCCGGCGCACCGTCACCGACTCGGCCTGGCGGAGCAGCCGCACTTGATAGGCGTCCACGAAGCCGCCGGCAGCCATCGCGTCGAGCAATGCGGCCCGCACGGCAGCCTCGTCCAGCGGCCCGACGTGCGGGTGCACCAGCAGTGCCAGCACCGTCGAGCCGTCCTCGGCCTCCTCTTCGAGCAACTGGTAGTCGATGGCCGACCCGCCGAACCGAGCGGGCAAGACCTCTTCCAGAATGCCGGTCAGGTTGGCCCGCGCGAACGTTGTGCCCTCCGATGACAGTTTTTCAAAGCTGCGAATCTGCGCCAGATGCGTCGTCCAGCCGAGCGCTTCGAGTGGGCAGCCGCACTGCCGCTGGTCAACGATGGCGCTGTCACCAAGCTCGACGTTCAGGGCAATCTTCGGCGTGTGCGGACTCATCCCGGTGATGAGCAGGGCATTTACGGAGGGGCCGCCGTCGAAGATGGGCCGCTCACGCTCGATGACGGCGTGGCGGTCCATTCCGACGTGCAGGTCATCAGCCTCGGTGCCTTGCGGACACGCAAAGGCGATCAGCGACAACTCGACCGACGCGTAGTCTGACATGGTGCGGGCACCAACCGCCTGAATGTGCCGCTTGCGGGCAGGCGTCAGCGGCTCCGAACGGGCCTGGAACACCGTCCCTTCGAGCGACAGCCCCAGGTGCGCGGCAGCATTGGCGATCCGCACCGACGAACTGGCCGTCGCCAGCACCAGCGCTGGGCGGTCAGGGTGGACGTGCTCATGCAGCCAGCGTGCAATCGGGTCAGGTGCGCGCAGGTCGCAGTGCTCGCCAACAGGAAGCGCGTACCCGGACCGCCCCATCATCCAGCGGAGGTACGCCAGGCCAGCGCGCGCCGCCAGCGGCGGCGGCCAGATCGGGTGGTACCACGCGGCGACGGTGCTGCCCATCTTGGCGTGGTTGAGCGGCCAGAGCGGCGACGGCCCGCCCCAGAGGACGCCGCGCACCCCGCGCAGACCGTGAGCGTCCATCGTCGCCAGGACGGAGGTCGCGGTGTCTGTCACGGCTCCAAGCGAGCGCAGGACGCGCGTCGGGGCACCGCGCGAACCGCCCGTCAGGTCGTAGAGGTGGCCCGGCTCACCGGGGTTGTCGAAGTCGCGGTCGCCTACCGCATAATGCAGGCTGCCCCGCACGATGTCGCGGCGGCCCTTGAACTCGTCGAAGGAGATATAGACGCCGTGCGCCGCCAGGGCTGTCAGCGCCCCCTCGAGCCCCTCCCGCCCGACCAGGGCCGCAAGGTCGCCCGGTTCGATACCAGCGTGGCGGAGCAGCGGCAGATACGGGCTGCGCGGGTACGCGAAGACGGTCCGTTGCATGAGGTCGAGGAAGCGTTGTTCGCGGCGCGCCAACTGGCTACGAATGCGCGCGTGGGCCGCATCAACGGTCAGCGGCGTGCGCAGGAACGCTGGCACGTCACGCGTGAGCCGTGCGAACAACGCGGTGTCTTCGGTTAGCGTCGTCAACGCATCGAAGCGCCGTGGCCGGCTGCCCCCAGCAACCACGCATCCCCCCGTCGCCATTCGCCCGGCGCGTCTAGCGTCACGGGCGCTACCGTAGCACATGCTTACGTCAATCGACAGGCCAGGTCCCCAGGGCGATTGCATTACTTTTCGCGTTCCTATTCTGCGCACTCATGAGCAGTCTAGGTGTGGTGAACGCGCCCAATTCTGACTCGGAAGCATCAGCTCGACCGCCGAACAAGTGGCGGGGTGGGTGAAGAGGCCCGGAAGCTGACGTGAAGTGCCCAAAACCAAGTCAGAATATCTGACTAGACAGAAGGTTATGCAATCGTCCTGGGCCAGGTCCGAAGAAGGCTGGACAGGCTGACCGGCGTCGGGTATCCTGCATTCGCACTGGCCTCTGCAGCGTTGCCGTCAGGCACGCGGGGCGGGTGCCGTGCAAGGCGCATGGCTGTCCACCGTCATGCGTGACCTAATTCGTGTGGAGGAGTCCCAATGGCGGGAGTAACGCTCGACCACATCAGTAAGATCTTCGGCGAGGTCCGCGCCGTCAACGATCTGACGATCCAGATTCACGACAAGGAATTTCTGGTACTCGTCGGCCCGTCCGGCTGCGGCAAGAGCACCGCGCTACGCTTGATCGCCGGCCTCGAAGAGGCCACCTCGGGCGACATCTACATCGGCGACCGCCGCGTCAACGACGTAGCCCCGAAGGACCGCGACATCGCGATGGTCTTCCAGAGCTACGCGCTATACCCGCACATGACGGTGTACGACAACTTGGCGTTCGGCCTGAAGCTCCGCAAGACCCCGAAGACCGAGATCGACCGGCGGGTGAAGGAAGCCGCTGAGATCCTCGGGTTGCAGAACCTGCTGAAGCGCTAGCCCAAGCAGTTGTCAGGTGGTCAGCGGCAGCGCGTCGCGCTCGGGCGGGCCATCGTGCGCGAGCCGCTCGTCTTCCTGATGGACGAGCCGCTGTCGAACCTGGATGCCAAGCTGCGCGTGCAGACGCGTGCCGAGCTGATCAAGCTGCACCAGCGCCTCCAGACCACCGTCATCTACGTGACGCACGACCAGGTCGAGGCGATGAC
>JBBQBU010000524.1:0-4387 GCA_038318015.1 Chloroflexota bacterium
CCAGGGGCGACAAGGCGGGTGCCTTCGGTGAGGCGCAATTTCGCGATGACCGCCTCGGAGGTGGTCAGGATCGCATCAGGCTGGCACCAGAGGGTTGTTGCACCTGCGCCTTCGGCAACTGTTCGGTAGCCGAGGCCGGCATGTGCTTGGCCGCCAGCGCCGCACCCCCGTCCCACTCGCGGGAACAGCCCCTCACCGGGCGCGAGCCAGACGCCGACCGACTTGGCACGCTGACCGGCGCAACCATCCGGGCCGCAACTACCGTGGTTGAACAGCAGGCCGAGGCCCAGTCGTGCGGCGGCCAAGACTGACAACGTCAGTTCGATTCCGTCAGTGGTCGAGACGGCGAGTACTTCGCCAGGACCGACGCCAGCGGCGAGCAACTCTGCAGCCAGGGCGCGGCCCCCAGCGTAGAGGCTTGCGCCGGGGCACGTTCGGCCTCCGACGTGCACCACCGGCAATGGTCGCCCGACGAGGGCGACCCGGAATCGTTCGGCGAGTGCACCCCAACTGCCGGCGAACGCGTTCGACGGAGCAAGGGGCCTCACGGACCCCTACGCAATGAGCAACGTTGGCAGATCAACGACCAGCGTCATTGACGACTGCCGATCCGCAATCAGCCCTTTGACGAAGCGAGCATGGCGGCCGACCAGCGTCGGTACTGGCAAGGGGTGCGCCTTCACGACGCTTTCGACGCCGTCGATACCCAGCACGAGAAAGCAATCTGGTACCGCGATCATGTCGTTGGCGTCGCCCCCTCTGACGTTCAGCATGATACTGGTGCGTCGCTGGCGACCGCCGGGAACAGTGCCATCAAGGAGGGTTGCGCCGTCAAAGTATGGCGCAATGCGCCCTTCCCCAGTGCACGTACCCTGCCATGACCTCTCCGGGACCGAACACTGATGAAACGGCCGCAGCAGGGAAGGCGATGCGATGCCCTGCAACGCGCACCACGACAAACTGTCCGGCCTTTGGCAGCGCGCGTTTCGGGACGACGATCTCGTAGACACATCCAGGCGAGCCGTCGCGCACTCTCACGGTAGCCGGCAGGTGTCCCAAGGACGGTCGTCCGTGCGGCGGTAGTCCGTCATCCTGGATCCGGAGGAGGTCTTCCTCTCCGCGTTCCTCGACGCCGAGCTTCACCGAAAGAAACGCCGGCTTGCCGGCTGCTACTCGCTGATCGCGCGGCTCGAAGGCGCATGAGGCGATCTGGTCAAGGACAGAGCGCGCCGCACTCATTGGGGCGGCCCATTCCTCGCCGGGCAGGCCACCCGGCGTCGCGCCGGCCGTCAGCCGCACGCGGTAGGCTCGGTCTTTCAGCGCTTCGCGGCCGTACGCGGTCAGGCCGTCGATTGCCGACGCCCAGGGGAGCCGCGTCAATGCCACGGCCTCGTGCTGGATTTGCTGCAGTCCGTCGTTCAGTTCATCACTGCTACGCCGAAGACGATCACGCGCCTCGGCCACGTCTCCAGGCATCTCTAGCTCGACGACGCCCTGTTCGGCAAGCTGTTGCACCCTCAGAAACGCCTCAATGGGTTGGTCGAGCGCGTCAAGGATGCGGGACGGTTCGAGAAGCAATTCGCCGGGACGGCTCGGCACGAGTCCGGCACGGGCTACCGCTGCGACCACCGTTGATGCATGGTCAAGATCGGCCAGGACATTGCTGATCTCGTCAATCTGGCGCGGCGTGCATTCCGCCTCAAAGAGCACGACAAGGGCAGTCAGCAGGCTGCCTTCGGTGAGAAGCGGCAGGTCGGCTGTGCCTGTCGCCTGCATCTGCGCCTGAAGGCGGGCGTTGATGAATTGCCACCGCACCCTGACGGATACGTTCCAGGACCGCAGCGTCTGCCTCAGGTCCGCCTCCTGCTCGACCGCGCCGAGATCGAGCAGGAGGCCACGAAGCATGCTGAGTTCACGGTGCGCGGCGGCGATGACGGCTGCTTGTGCCCCTGGGTCGTCGGCGAGCGAGCATTCGGCCATCTCGATCAGCGAGCGCTGAAGCTCGGGCGCGTTGACCGCCTACTCAACGCGGAGCGCAAGACTGGAACGCGCCGCGTCGTTGCTCTCCGACTTGTCGCCCATGATCACTTACCGCCTCCACCGAGCCTGGCTGGTACGCGGCTATGATTTCTTGACGAAGAGCCAGTTGTCTCCGCTGGCGGAGTCACGGTGCATTTCTATTCGCACCATCGTCGGGCGCAGGCGATACGTGAACGTGTAGCCAAATGCTTCGCTGAGGCTGTCGTTGGCAACCCCCGCCTGAAACCTGCCCGCGAACAGACGGTTGTTCGTGCACGGGGCCACCTCAGTGAAGCAGCTGCGGCCCTCCGCGTCAAGCGGATCGACGCTGGCCAGTTGAGACTGGTAGCGGTTGTAGATCAGGCCGGTGCCGTCGTCATCCAACTTCACCGCGCCGAAATCGAGCGCATCCACATCGGCCCGAGTCAGCTTCCCGAGCGACGTCACGACAGACTGCGGCACGCAAGCTCGTGCATTCATCAGGCGGAAGCCCCTTCGGCATGCAGCCCCTGGTTCATCGACAGTCCATTCTGTGTCTCAAGGCGGCGGACGTACCCGATGATGCGATCTGCGTCGACTGACCCGAACGCTGCGGCAAACTTCTCGCGCTCGCCGTAGAGCTCTGCCAGCTGTTCGGCCATGCTTGACACCATGTCGTCGGTAGACGTGGATACATGGAGCCTCCAGATTCATTGAATGCACGGACGGCCGAGGTGATGGTCCTCGATCACTGGCGCAGCTCTGTGCCGTCGCTTCGGTGCCGTCAGCGCAGAGGGTGGATGCCCGGCCGATCGAGCGTCTGCCAGGAGTACTCGATGTCCTCAACGTACATGACGGAGTCCACGCGGGTGCTGCCGGCCGGAAACGCTGCGCTCCCGTCCATGAACGCGAAGCGCGCCCGGGGCGCATCGACGAACGAGATGTGCCATGCGCCGCGCTTGATGCGAACCGTGCTGACGGCCGATTCGCCAGCTTGAGGATGGAAAGCGGCGTACAGTTCGACCAGGAACGCCTGTGCCTCGTCAAACGAGGGGAACACCGAACCGGCAGGGACGGTGCGACTGGCACTGGCAAGGTCGAAGGACGCGTGGATGTTGGCGTGACCGTCTGGTGCCGTAGCAAGATCAATGTGGTGCTTGCGACCGCTGCGTCCCCCGATAATCCGCGCCTCGTGGAAGCTGAAGAACGAGAGCAAGTTGCCCATGAACACCATCAGGCGGTTGTCTGCATCGCTGCAGAGGAAATGGACACCGCGTTCCGGGCCGCACCGCACGACGGCGCGGTAGACCACCTGGCGGTACGTAACGCCGCAGACGGCAGGCAGGAAGGCCGGCCGCATCCGATCCATATCGGCGATCACCACCGACAGGAACGCCCGACCGCCGGCAAGGTCCGGCTCGAGTGGCGGCGGCAGAACTCGTGCCAGCGTCGCCGGGTCCATTGAGAAGTTGACCAGGAAGCAGTCGCGGAACGTCGTCCGCATCGGCACCGGATGCTTCGGCGTCACCGTGCCGAGACGCCTGGCAAGCTCACGTAGCATCAACAGTCTCCACAGCCACAAGGCCGCCCGCGCATGCCCTTTGCGCCATCATTCAGACGTGCGGCCAAGGCTGATCGTTCCAGCACCGCACCAGGTGGGTGCCTTCCGCTCACAACCGTCGTGCCACCACACTGACGAACGTCACCGACCCGAATAGCTCGCCGGCATCGTTGAGCGCCCGAAGTTGGTCAAGCCAGCGCGCCGCCTCAGCATCGGTGACGGCTTCGGCGACGACGGCCTGCCGTGCGGCGAACTGCGCCCACAGCCAGATGAAGGAGGTTGCGGTGTCCACCTGCCCGGCCTCAAGGTGGACGTGGCCATCCATGCGCTCCACCTGGAGGCCGACGCTCTGGAGCAGCGGCACGATCCGCCGCAGCAGGCGCGGGCTATCGACCGTGCTGACGCGCCACGCCTCAACAACGCGCGCGGTCATGGCAGGGTCTGGGTGCTCAATCTGATTGGCTGCAAACTCGCCGTCGACGACCAGGATGGTGCCGTCCGGCCGCATCACGCGCACCATCTCGCGGAGGACATCCAGACGCTCCGGCACGTGCGACAAGACCGTGACCGCCGCCACGAGATCAAAGCTGGCATCGGAATACGGCAGCGTGCGGCCGTCCTCCACGTCGAACGACAGGCTCTCACTGCCCTGCTCGGCCTGGAGCTGCCGCGCTACCTCGATGAAGTGCGGCGTGGGGTCCACAGCGGTGACGTGCCCGCCGCTGCCGACCAGCTTCGCCAGGTCACGCGACACGACGCCGGTCCCACAGCCGACTTCGAGAACCTGCTGACCGGTGAGGTCGCCAAGAGCGCCGAGGTACGCCGCGC
>JBBQBU010000525.1:0-4361 GCA_038318015.1 Chloroflexota bacterium
CCAGCCGGGCAGCTACCGACTGGCGCTCCGTGTGCTGGACGGGCAGAGTCGAGCGCCGCTGGCGGTGGCTGCTGGCGCGCAGGCCGAGCAGTCGCAACTGATGCTGCGTGAGTTCCAGGTCGAGCGCGCGCCGTGAGCCAGCCGGCCCAGCAACTCAGTCCCCCATACCGTCCCGTGAGCCTCCCGACTCGTACTCCGGCTGCGGCGCTGGCGACCGTCGTTCTCCTGGCGCTGGCGGTGCGGCTCTGGGGCATTGGCTGGCAGTTGCCGTGGCAGTTCCACCCGGACGAAGGCCACTACACCTGGAAAGCCATTGACCTGTTGAGCCAGGACACCTACAACCCGAAGTATTTCCGTAATCCGTCGCTGCTGACCTACGTGTTCCTGGCCGAGTACCGGCTGCTCGGGTTCCAGCCGCCGAAAGCCGACGCCGACGCCGCCACCGCTGACGGCCTCTGGCGGCCCCCATCGGGCGTCGCCTTCGTCGGGCGGCTGACCAGCGCCATTCTGGGCGTGCTGACGGTGTTGGTCATCGGCCTGATGGGCTGGCGGGCGCTTGGCCCATGGGTGGGCGTCCTAGGGGCACTGTTCCTGGCGCTGGCATTCATCCACGTCCGCGACTCGCACTACGCTACCAACGATGTGCCATCTGTCTTCCTGCTGACCATCTCGGTGGCGGCGTCGCTGGCTCTGTTGCGGGGGCCACGGCTCGGCCGCTATCTGCTGGCGGGCCTCCTGGGCGGCCTCGCCACGTCCACCAAGTACAACGCCGGGCTGTTCGTGGTGCCGCTGCTGGTGGCGCACGGCATCGCGGTCTGGCGCGCGTGGCGTGGCCCTCACCCCCGGACCCCCTCTCCCGCAAGCAGGAGAGGGGGAGCCACGTCAGGGGAGCGTGGCGCTCTGGTGGCCAACCTGGTAGGACCGCTGGCACTTGCGGGCATCGCGGCGCTGCTGGCGTATCTGGCGGGCACGCCGTACACCGTCCTCGACTTCCCGAAGTGGCTGGCCGACTTCCGCACCCAGGCCAGCTTTGTGGACGAGGCATGGGAGGGGCAGGCCCAGTTGCCGGCCGGGCTACCGTACCTGCTGGCCCTCGGCACGGGCATGGGTTGGGCGATGCTGGTCGCAGCCGTGGTCGGTGCGGTGGCGTTGGCACGCACCCGGCCGGCCACCCTGGCCGTGTTGGCGGCGTTCCCGGTCGCGTACCTGGTGTTCATGGTGCGCTCTGACTTGTTCTTCGTGCGGTTCGCGCTGCCGGCTGTGCCGTTCCTGTGCCTGCTGGCGGGTGTGGGTGTGGTCGCTGTCGCGAACGCACTGGACCGGCGGAACGTGGCCCCGGCCGGCCTGCTGGCCGCGATGCTGAGCATGTCGGTGCTTGGTCAGACCTCGCTGGACACGGTGCGCCACAACCAGTTGCTTGGTGAGGACGACACGCGGGTACTGGCGGCACGGTGGGCGCTCGCGAACGTCGGGCGCTGCTCGAAGATGGCCGTTGAGGAGTACACGATTCGGGACCGGCGGCCACGGGCGTACGGCGGTCCGGCCTGGCAACTCGACACCGATCTGCTGGACGTGAACGAGATCAAGCGCGCCGATCCGACCGCCCCCCTGCGTGGCACAACGCGCTACTTCATGCTGTCCAGTTTCCAGGGGGACCGCTTCGCTGGCGGTCCTGACGCCCCGCAGCGCCAGTTCTACGAGGCGCTGGCTCGCGAAGGGCGCGTGGTGGCGCGCTTCTCACCGGGTACCGACGGCACGCCAATCCCGTTCGACCTGGAAGACCTGTACTCACCGTTCTGGTCGCTGGACCGCTACGAGCGCCCAGGCCCGACCATCACTGTCTACGAGCTACCCGGTCGGCCCTGACCGGCTACGCCCCGAGGTCGTCCTCGGCTTCGGGGTCGGCGGCGATCTCCGGCAGTTCGTCGGCCGGCGGCACCGCAGCAGCCTCGACGTCGGTTTCCTGCGCCGGCGGCTGGAGACGCGGTGGCACCAGCGCCGCGAAGTCGGCCGCCAGACAGTCCATGAACACCACGTCGTAGGCGCGGTCCCCGATGCGCTGCGCCTCACGCCGCCGGCCGATTTCCTGAAAGCCGGCCCGGAGATAGGCCCGGATCGCTCGCTCGTTGTAGCTGAAGACCCGCAACATGACGTTGTGCACGCCCAGCATGGTGAAGGCGTAGTCCAGCACCAGCCGCGTCGCTTCGGTGCCGTACCCCTTGCCCCAGCAGTCGTGCTCGCCAATGCCGATGCCTAGTTCGGCGGTGCGGTGCGTGGCGTTGATGTGGAGCAGTCCAACCGTGCCGATTGGCCGCTGCGTCGCCCGCTCGTAGATGGCGAAGCCGGTGTGGTCGTCGCCAGCCTTGCTAAACCGCTCGTAGACCGCTTCCATGCCCTCCGGGGTCAGCGGGCGGGCCGGGTCGCCGGTCAGCAACGACAGTTCTAGATCGCTCTCCCACTTCCAGAGCAGCGGCACCAGACCGCGATGGACCGGCCCGAGTGCTACCAGTTCGCCCACGAGCATCAGCGGCGGAGTGCCGCCCGGCGGCGTCGTCGGATCAACCGTCATGATGCGTTGCTTTCGCTCCCCGCACGCGTCAGACGATGGGCCAGCGGCTGCGCGGGAAGGTGATCCCGGTCCGCGCTTGCAGACTCTCGCCAATAGCCTGCACCTTGTCGTAAAGCGCGTCGGCGTCCACGAACGACTGCCGGCCGCCTTCGACGACCACGCGCCCGTCAACGATCACCGTGTCCACGCTGCGGCCATCGGCGTTGTAGATCAGGTTGTTGACCGGGTTGAACAGCGCCTGCCACTCTGGCCGGTGGGTGTCGAACAGGACCAGATCGGCCTTCTTGCCGGTCTCAATGGACCCGACCACATCGCCCAGGCCGAACGCCCTTGCGCTGCTGAGCGTCGCCATCTCCAGCGCCGCTTCGGCAGAGATTGCGCCGAGGTCTTGCCGCGCGTCCTTGTACTGGAGCGCCGCCAGGTTCATCGACCGGATGATGTCCAGGTGATTCGAACTGTTCGCCGAGTCGCTGCCGAACGCCACGTTGACGCCCTGCGCCAGGAACTCAGGCAGGTTGCCATTCAGGTGCAGCCCCTTCGCCTCCTTCATCGCGGAGGTCGGGCACATCACGACGCTGGTGCCGGTGCGGGCCACGGCGTCCACCTCGGCGGCGTTGAGGCCCAGCACATGCGCCAGCACGACGTTCGGCCCAAGCACCCCAAGGGATTCCAGGTACTCAGTTGGCGACGCGGCACCGTGCTCCTGCTGGTATTGGGTGCGGGCGTCGTCGCCGCTCTGGTGGTGGAGCGTCAGTCGCACGCCGCGCTCGTCCACCAGCCGCTTCAGCCCCTGGAGCAGTTCGGCGCTGGCCGTCTCCGCCGAGAACGCCATCGCCCAGGCGCTCATCCGCCCGTCGAGCTTGCCGTCCCACCGGTCGATGAAGGCTGCTGACCGCTCGATGGACTCGGCGGCCAGGAAGCGCGGCAGCTTGACCGGTGCCGGCCGGTCGGTCACGCACTCGGCCCAGGCGACTCGGATGCCGCTGTCCTGGTACGCCTGGAGGCAGGCATCGGGAAAGCGCGTGGTGCCCGGGTCGAGGAAGCAGGTCGTCCCGTTCTGGAGTAGCTCCAGAATCCCGAGCAGCGTCGTCAGGTACTCCTCTTCCTCGGTCATCGCGCTTTGGAGGTTGAAGACGTGGAAGAGGCGATTCGCGAGGTCGTCAGGGAAGATGCCGCGCACCGCATGGGCGTAGCTGATGTGCATGTGCCCGTTGAAGAAGCCCGGCGTCACGACGAAGCGCCGGCCATCGATGACCCGATCTGCGCCGACCTCGGCCAACTCGGCGGCCTTGCCGACGCGGGCGATGCGCTGCCCCTCGATCAGGATAGACGCATCCTGGATGATGCGGCGCTCGCCATCAAGGGTGAGGGCGAAACGAGCGTGCTCAATCTTCAGGGTGGAGACGGGCATCCTGCGCTCCCTATCTGCTCTGCGTGCTTGTATCCGTGTGCAACAACGGAGGCTGAAGACGCCGGCTACGCGCCGCTGCGGTCGTTGGCGCGGACCTGTTCAGTCTCGTCGGGGCGGCGGAAATCGTCCTCCAGCCGATAGGTGGTGCCGATTTCAGGCGTCGAGGCCTCAAAGACTGTCACGTCGGCGTCCGGCGATGCGCACAGCCGATGCCGCTGCCCGATCGCGATGTGGTAGCCGACGCCGGGCTCTAGCTGGACATTGCGCAGCTCGCCGTCGGCGTCTTCCATCACCAGGAAGCCCTGACCATCCAACAGCGTCTGCGTCTCAACCTTCTTGTCATGCACCTGGAGGCTCAAGCGTTTACCGGCCTCAACGTGG
>JBBQBU010000526.1:0-4355 GCA_038318015.1 Chloroflexota bacterium
CAGGACACAAAAAGGGGACCGGCACCCCAGTTGGGGTGCCGGTCCCGCTGTCGGAATCTTGAGGGGTTGAGGATAAGGCGCGGGCGTTTGGGCCGCGCGGGTTGCGTTGGTCCGGAAGAATCACTCGCTCAACCAGCACCCTTCGACTATACGGGCCGCTCCAGCCACGCGACAAGATGCGGAAGTGCTGATCCTGGATGCTCCAAAATTAGCGCATGCTACGTCCGGTGAGAATGTCTGGCACCGCAGCTTCCTCAAGACCTTCAGCCCGAGCCGCAGTGATTACCAGTTTATGAAGTGGCTCCAATTTCTCTGGAGACTGCAATAACCTAAAAAGCTGTGATTCACCGGATGCGCCATTTTCGCGAGAGCCATTCAGGTTAAGCATCTTGCTGATGATCGAGCCTGGCGTACGGACGAGTGTACTGGCAAGAATCTTCACTTCAGTAGGCACTGTATCCATGTTCGCTCCGCCATATGAGTTGGGGCGCAGAATCCGGAACAGGCTAAGGCACATCACAATCTCAACAGGAAGGTAGGATTCCTGTCGGGACATTGGCTGCCTCGCTCTGATCCGTCGCCATTCATGGCGCGCCTCATCCACGGTTAGGCGTGACGTCCTCTCGGCAATATCCATTTATGGCCTCCTCTGGCACATGTCGCCCAGCAGCAACACGCATCATAGTAGCTGACGTGTCGCATTTTCAGCCTTTTTCTTTCGAAGGACATTGGGCAAGAAGAGGGAGCGGATTTGATCGCAGGGGTCCCGAGTCTCGCACCGTTGATCTTTGGCATCCCTGACGGCTCGAACCATATCACCATGGTAGTCAGACAAGACACGAGACTGCCTCTCGGCCCTCGGCCCGTCAGGCCACCGTCAGGTTTTCTACGTCCGCGGCTTGTCGGGGACACGCGGCGCATTCCTTGTCTTGGCTGTGATGACGGATGTGTCACCTGCCTGCAGATTCCGCACCAAAAGGACTCTCGATGTTTCGCAATTTGCTGCTCGCCGCTGCATTTAGTCTCGCTGTAACTGGAACCTCGCTGTCTCCAGTGAGCGCCGCCGACGCGCCGAACTCGGAGTCCATCATCTCCGAAACTGAGGTCAGCCCGGATACGCTCTCGAATCAAGTTTCGACGCTGGACGACAACCACGAGAACACCGCCCAGGGCAACAGCGAGGATGTCAACCAATGTAACGGCTGCTAGTGGCAGCCGACGGCATCTAGTCGGGCAATAGCCGTCGCAACTATCGCGTCTGGTCAACCAGGCAAGCCATCAGCGTTTTGACCGCTCACCGCTCCAGGTGCTAAAGTTGCATCGCCGATGGCTCGCCTGATGTACCTGGACCACGCCGCCACGACGCCCCTCGACGAGCGTGTTCTCGAGGCCATGCTCCCGTACCTGCGGGAACGGTGGGGCAACCCTTCGAGTCTGTACAGTCACGGTCGCATCGCGCGTCGCGCACTGGACGAATCGCGCGATACCGTGGCGCAGTTGCTCAACGCCCGCCCGAGCGAGATCCTGTTCACCAGCGGCGGCACCGAGAGTGACAATCTCGCCATCAAAGGCGTGGCCTACGCCCGCCGCGCAGACGGCGACCACATCGTCACTACTCGCGTGGAGCACCATGCCGTGCTGCACACCTGCGAGTGGCTGGAGAAGCGCGGCGGCTTCCGTGTCAGTTACGTCAACGTCGATCAGTACGGCATGGTAGACCTGGAAGAGTTGGAGCGCACCGTCGGGCCGGGCACGATTCTGGTCACGATGATGATGGCGAACAACGAGGTCGGCACGTTGCAGCCGGTAGCGGAGGCAGCGGCCATCGCCCACCGCCACGGCGCAACTTTTCACTCCGACGCCATTCAGGCGGCCGGCGCACTGCACATCGACCCGCACGCGCTCGGCGTTGACCTCCTGTCGTTAAGCGGCCACAAGATCTACGGGCCGAAGGGCGTCGGCGTTCTCTACGCGCGTCGGGGCACCCCACTCTCGGCAGATGAACACGGTGGCGGCCAGGAGCGCGGGTTGCGCGCCGGCACCGAGAACGTGGCTGCCATCGTCGGCATGGCGGAGGCGCTGCGACTTGCCGAGCAGGAGCGGGCCAGCCGCAATGAGCACGACCAGCACCTGCGTGACCGCCTGATTGACGGGATGCTTGCGGCCATCCCTGGGGCCAGCCTGACCGGCCACCCGACCAGGCGCCTGCCGAACAGCGCCAGCTTCGTGTTCGCGGATACGGACGGCGAGTCGATCTTGATGGACCTTGACCAGTACGATGTGTGCGCATCGAGCGGGTCGGCCTGCACGTCTGGCACCCTTGAAGTGTCCCACGTCCTCCGGGCGCTGGGGCTGAGCGACAGTCTGGCGCGTGGCAGCGTGCGGCTGACGACTGGCAGCGCCACCAGTGACGAAGACGTTGAGCGGGTGCTGGCCGTGATGCCGGAGGTTGTCGCCCGCGTGCGCGCCATCATGCCGATGCTGCTAGGTTCGCGTGAACAGGCCAGCAGCGACCGGTGAGCCGGCCGGCAGCCGGGTACGCTGTCCGACCTGGACGGGGCGACACCACGCTGCGCCGGGCCGAGCGGCAAAGGGGACAGATAGATGCGCCTCGTGACCTATCGCGCTGGTGACGGCAATGCCCGGGCAGGCGCGCTCGTCAATGATCGCGTCGTTGACCTGGGGACGGCATCGCAGGGCAGGCTGCCAGATAGCGTGCTCGGCCTGATTGAGGCCGGGCCGGACGCGCTGGCGCTCGCTCGAACGCTCGTCGCCGGTGCTGGCCCGTCCGATGGACTCGCGTTGGCCGGAATAACGCTCCTGGCCCCGATCCCGCGCCCGGCCCGCAACTTGATGTGCCTCGGCCTGAACTACCGCGCCCACGCTGCCGAGGGCGCGTCGTTGTTCGGCACCCGCACGGAAGACCCGCCGTTCCCCATGTTCTTCACCAAGACACCAGCGACAGTGGTCGGCCCTGATGCCGCCATCGATATCGACGCCGCGCTGACCGAGCAAGCCGACTGGGAAGTTGAGTTGGCCGTCGTGATCGGGCCGGGCGGCCGGGACATCCCGAAGGAATCGGCCTTCGACCACATCTTCGGCTTCACCGTCGCCAACGATATCTCCGCCCGCGACGTGCAGTTTCGGCACGGCGGTCAGTTCTTCAAAGGCAAGAGTTTCGATACGTTCTGCCCGCTCGGGCCGTGCATCGTCACCGCCGACGAGTTCACCGACCCTGGCGCGCGTGAGATCATGCTGCGGGTCAATGGCGTCGAGAAGCAACGGTCGAACACGCGCGAACTGATCTTCGACATCCCGACGACCATCGCGTCGCTGTCGGAGGGTCTGACCCTCCAGCCGGGCGACCTCATCCTGACTGGCACCCCACACGGCGTGGGGTTCGCCCGCAAGCCGCCCGAGTTCCTGATGCACGGGGATGTCGTCGAGTGCGAGATCGAGGGCATCGGACTGCTGCGTAACAGCGTCATCACCCGCAATCAGCGGTAGCACCATCCACAGGAGCCGCCACCCCATGAGAGCCACGCCATGAGCGCCCCACTGCTTCCCACCCCCCGCTCGACGAGACTCAGCATGCTGGCGTCAATCGGCATCGCCGTCGCCATCCTGGCTGTGATCATGTTGCTGCCAAAGCTCGGCGGCAGCGACACCGCCACAGCCGCGACAACCCACGCTGCGCCCGGTGCAACCAACCAGCGCGAGGTGCCGCCACTACCTGACCGACCGGCTGCCGCCAGTGTCTGGGGCAAGGACATTCGTCTCCACGTGCCGCTCCAGCAGCGTCTGGATCCGATGCCGCCGGGCGCCCCCCACGTCTTCCGGGTCACGGAACTGGAAATGGAGCCGGGGGCAAAGATCTTCGAGCACCGCCAGATCGGCGTGGGCGGGCACCTCGTTGTGCGCGGCACCATCACCATCGAAGACCTCGAAGGCGGTACATCGGCAACGTATCGGACGGGCCAAGCGTACTTTGAGGGGCTTCAGCCGCTGCACCGAGCCCAGAACGACGGCACTGAGGCAAACCGCGTGCTGATGTTTGACATCCTGACGGCGAGTCGTGGCTTCGACGGGCAACAGCGGTTCACCAGCGAAGGCCGCCATAACGAGGGCGAGGTGCGGTCGGGTCCGTACGTGCAGGTGCCCCTACGTGACCTGCCCGCTGGCCCGCTGATGCTCCGCGTCACGGACATGGCGTTCGGCCCGAAGGCGAAGACCGAAATTCATACGCGGCTCGGACCGGCCATCTACTTCGTGCAGGAGGGGACTGCTACAGTCCGGAAGGATTGGAACAATAGCTCCGATACCTACGGCACCGACGGCTACTTCTACGAGAGTGG
>JBBQBU010000527.1:0-4355 GCA_038318015.1 Chloroflexota bacterium
GGACCACCATCGTGCCGATCTGAAACTCACTTTCGATCAACTCGCGGTCGATCCAGCCATCTGCCAGCCCCGCACCGCGCCACGCCAGGATCAGGCCCGCCACGAACTGCACGTTCCAGCGCGAGGCCGAAGCGGCCCCCGACGCGTAGGTGTTGCCGGCCTCCGCGAAGAAAGCGACGAACAGCGCCACCATCGCCCACCAGCCCGTATCGAACCAGGTGTGCCGACGCCACACGGGCGGCACGCGCTGGGCAGCAAGCATCGCCAGCGGTGCCGACAACAGCACCGGCCACGGTGCCGGCCACGGGCTGGCCGTGACCACAACCCAGGCCCAGCCCAGCAGCAGGCTCATGACCGACAGTTCCATCACCAGGACGGCAACTGTCACTCGCGTCGCTCCTCGGCCAGCGCCGTGATGACATCGCGCTCGCGGCCCAGGTCGAACCATGCGATGCCGTCCGGCGGCTCCACCTGCCGCAGGCCGCAGTAGACGATGGCGACCGGGTCGCCGCGCCGGCGGATCGGCTCCAACTCGGCCAGCAGCGATTCGGTCGGGTTCGGCGTCAGCACGACGACGGTGGTGCCAGCCGGATGCCGCCAGAGTGTCGTGGCGATCATGTTCTCAATCGGCCGGCCCTCGGTAGGCTGCACCACCGCCAGCACTTCGAGGATCGCCCGTAGCTGATCGACGCCGGTGTGCCCTTCCAGCGCTACTGGCTCGACGCCGCCGTACGCCAACGACACCGCGGCGCCTCGCTCAATCGTGGCGTTCGCCAGCGACGCCGCCGCAGTAATGGCTCGTTCAAAGAGCGCCTCGCGGTACACCAGCCAGTTGTGGTCGAAGCCGCCGACATCCAGGTACAGCGCAAGGTCGCGGCGCACCGTCCGCTCCAGTACCTTCGTCTGGATCACTCCGCGCCGGGCGCTTGCCTTCCAGTGGATCTGCCGCATCGAGTCGCCCGGTCGATAGTCGCGGACGCCACTCGGGCGCACTGGGTCCGGCAACACCGTCATCGGCGCGCGCATGTCGCCGAGCGGCAGCCCCGCCCGTAACCCGATCTGCTCCAACGGCACGATGCGCGGGAAAACCAGCAGCCGCGCGGTCGTGCGCTGTTCGCGGCGGCGCGGGTACAGCCGCAACGGATCAGCCACCAGCGCGCTCACGCTCTCCACTTCGTAGGCACCGCGCTGGCGGCAGCGCACCCGCACCGTCCGCTCGATGACCCGGAGCGGCAGCAGCGTCACCAGCAGATGCAGCGCGCGGCCGTCGCCGCTGAGGACGCCGATACCCGGCTCCGGCGTCCCGTACAGGCCGCGCGGCACCGTGAAATCGACCTCCAACCAGGCAATGGGAATCGGGCCGCGCCCTTGCACCCGTAGTACGAGGTCAACCTCGTCGTCGGGAAACGCCCGGTCCTCGCGGAACGCCAGGGTGCACGTGACCGAATGCAGCGCCAGCAGCGACCACAACCGCGTGACGACCGCGAGCGCGAACAGCACGCCGGCCATCGCGGCCAGCGGCCCAGACTGATTCCAGACGGCCAGCGCCAGCAGCACCAGGCTCAGGGCGATGCCGCGATTGCTGACCAGCCAGAGCGTGTGCCCGGCCGACTCGCCGTGTAGCTGGATCACTCGACGGGGACTGGGGTAGCCGCGACGATATCGTCCAGCACCGTCAACTCGGTGCGCCCGCGCAGCCGCGCCTGACTGGTCAGCAGCAGCCGATGGCTGAGGACCGGGCCAGCCAGCGACTTCACGTCGTCCGGCACCACGAACGTGCGCCCCCGGATGGCGGCCTGCGCCTGAGCGGCGTGGAACAGCGCCAGCGTCGCGCGGGGGCTGGCTCCCAACCGCACCGATGCATGCTCTCGGGTGCCGCGCACCAGCGCCACGACGTACTGGCGAATTGACGGCTCGACGCGGATGTCGCGGACCGATCGGATCAGCGCAATCAGGTGCGGCAGATCAAGGACCGGCATCACCTCGTCCAGGGGCGCAGCGCTGGCGAAGCGGTCCACCAATTCCAACTCGTCCTGCTCGTTCGGATAGCCGATCCGGAGACGGAGCAAGAACCGGTCAAGCTGTGCTTCGGGCAGCGGGAACGTGCCTTCAAGCTCGACCGGGTTCTGCGTCGCGATCACCAGGAACGGGTTCGGCAGCGGGCGCGTCGTCCCTTCAAGGGTGACCTGCCGCTCCTCCATCGCTTCGAGCAGCGCGGCCTGCGTGCGCGGCGTGGCGCGGTTCAGCTCATCGGCCAACACCACGTTCGCGAAGATCGGCCCCGGCTGGAAGACGAACGTGCCCTGCCGCTGGTCAAGTACGTGAACGCCGGTCACGTCGCCCGGCAAGAGGTCGGGCGTACACTGCACGCGACTGAAGCTGCCGCCAATCGACCGGGCCAGGGCGCGCGCCAGCGTCGTCTTGCCGACGCCGGGCACGTCTTCGACCAGCAGATGCCCGCCGGCCAGCACTGCCACGAGCGTCTGCTCGACAGCCTCCGGCTTGCCGACAATGACGGTTTCGATGCTGCGGAGCACTGGCGCGATCTCACCGGTGAGGACGCGAGGAGGATTCTGGGTTGCCATGATCGCAGTATAGCGAGCAGTCCAAAACTCTGCCGCAATCTGCTTGAGGCTGGTGGCGTCACAGCGATACGTGTCGGTTTAGGGACCGCCGCGCACCCGCAAGACCGTCGCGCGCACCGGGTCCGTCTGGGAGTACCCAGGCCCGTCGCGAAGGCTCAGCCATAGCTCGTAGTCGCCGGGCGGCAGGTCAACCGGCACGGTGAAGCTCAGTTGCTGAATCAGCAGATCGCCGGTGCGCCACTCTGCCAGCGGCAGGCCGCCGCGCCGCGCAAACGTCCGAACCGCGCCGTCATTGGCCAGCATCTCGACCGTTGGCGCAAGGTCTCCGCTCGGCAGCGTGCCGGCCTCCTCGACCAGCAGATACGCCGCCAACGGGGTCGTCTGGCCCGGCCGGACATCGGTCGGCACGTCCAGCACGACGAGTCGCAGCCCTTCCCACACCGGCACATTTGCCCGGCGGCGCAGGCTGATGACCTCGTCTGGCGGCCGCGCCCGCACCTGGAACACGCGCGTCGCGCTGCTAGTGCCCGGCTGCGGAACCTCGGCCAGCCGCGTCGCCGCCCGCTGCACGATGCGCGGCAACTCCTCGTCTGGCAGCGTCAGGAACAGTTGGTCGCGCATGGTAGGCACCACGACGAGCCCTTCCAACGGGAAGCGCGGCGCAAGGTCCGGTCTGAGCAGGTAGTTCATCGCCTTGCGGCGGCGGTCCAGGTGACGGTTTGCGTCGTTCAGCACGCCGCTGACGACCACGATATCGGTGAGGCCGGCGCGCTGGGCCACCGCGCGGGTTTCGTCGGCCACGCGCTGCCAGTAGCGCAGCGGCAACCCGTGCAACTCGCCGATGCCAAGCTGGCGGGCTGTCAGGTCGTTGCGGTTCAGCGCCAGCTGCCAGTCGGTCGCTGTCGTCGCGCTCGGCGGTGCGGTCGCCATACGCTCGATGGCCGCATAGAACGCCCCGACAGTCACTATCTGAACGGCCATGATGCCGGCTACGACCGCCACACCAAATGTGCGACGCACCCGCGGCAGCGTCACGCCCGAACCGCCGCCTGTCAGCCAGGATGCACCGCGTGCCATCAGCAAGAACGGCACCGGCACCAGGCACAGTACGTAGTGGATGTACACCTGTGACGATTGCCAGGTCATCAGCGTCAGCGGGGCCAGGAGCCAGATCAGTAGCAGCGCATCGGCTCGCCACGCTTCCGCACGCCGCACACAGGCCAGGGCGCTGCGAACAGTCCCCAGCATCAGCAGGCCCGCTGCCAGCGCCGCAACGATCAGTAACGGCACCCGTAACAGCAGCATCGCGCCATCGTCAAAGCCAAGCTTGCGTTCAAGGCTAAGGCCCGAGATCAGCCAGGACGTGAGCGTCAAGGCCGTCGGGTCGGGCAGCAGCGTCATGCCGCGATTCCCGCGCCCGAGCGCCTCGGCAATTTCCGGCCACAGCACCAGCAGGTGCAGGGCATACGGTGCGACCATCGTCACGGCCAGCATCACGCCCACGACCATGTGCGGCACGAGCCACCGCCGGGCAAACAGCACGAGCGTCAGCAGGACCGGCGGCCCGAATAGTACCGCCAGCAAGTGCGTCTGGGTTTGCGCCGCGCCGGCCAGAAAGAAGGGGATCACCCAGCGCCGATCTCGCCGCACCACGACCATCATGGCCGCAAGTAGCATGATGGTTGTCAGGAGCGGCTGCGTGATGACCCACGGCTGGCGGGCGAACGTGACGGCCCATGGGTTGGCTGCGTACAACAGGCCCGCAATCAG
>JBBQBU010000528.1:0-4352 GCA_038318015.1 Chloroflexota bacterium
GTGACGGTCGCGTTCGCGCCGCCGGCCCCGACGACTACCGTACCGGCCTGCGCGTTCCAGGCGTAGACCGTGCCCCAACCCGGCGAGAAGACGCCGACCACGACGGTATACGTGCCGGGCGCGGCGTTGGCCGGCACCGCCCAGGACACCGGGAAGGTCCGCTGCTGCCCGGCCGTGAACACCTGATTGTCGAAGTAGTCCTGGTACATCTTGACACCGCTCGCCGAATAGATCTCGACATCAACCAGGGCGGACGACGCGCCGGAACTGGCCACTGCGGCGACGATCGCGGCATTCGTGCCCGGACCGACGGGAGCAGGGGGGACGGTCGCACCGGCCACATACGTGACGGCGGGAACCTGGGTGGTGGGCGTTGTGGCCGTGGCAGTGGCCGTCACCGTGCCCGATGGTGTTGCCGTGGGTGACGTGCTGCCGCCCCCCGAGCGCGGGCCGATGTCAGCGTGTCGGCTGTAGAACGTCTGCGCGGCGCCCAAGTCAATCGGCATCTTGTCGGAAGTCTTCTCGGGGAACAGCGACCAGGCCCAGGAGCCGGCGTAGCCCTTCGCATAGAAATCTTCGAACCGCTGCAGCGCGTCCGTCCCCGTGCCGGCGTACATTTCCCCAACCACGAGCGGCGCGTCGAGGCCGAGCATGGTCTGATACGAACCGTAAGTATTGCAGCGCATGCAGTAGGTGCCGCCCGACATGTAATCGTACCAGTGCGCCTGGTAGTAGTCCAGCCCGAGGCCCGTCACCATGTCGAGGCCATCAGCGAACCCCATGCCGACCGTGACGTAGGCGCTCGATCGCGCATGGACGGTGTCGGCAATTGCCTTGACGGTGGCCCTGAAGTTCGCTTCGGTCACGCGGTTGCCCCAGACATCGAAGTCGGGCTCGTTGAACACTTCCCAGCTCAGGACGCGCGGGTTGCCGTTGTAGCGCGCAAACAGCGGCGCCAGTGCCGACGCGAGCTTCGTACGCTGGGTCGCGTCGCTCAGCCAGCCGGACGGCAGGGCGCTGGCCCCAGAAAATAGGACGAAGTCGTAGTAGAGGTCGTACTGCTCGGCCAGTTGCAGCGCAGCGTCGAAGTCGGCGTACACCGCCGGGTTCAAGCCGTTCGGAGCACCGTTCGCGTCCCGATTGATCTGCCAAGGGTCGCCTTCAAACGTCCACCAGCGCAGGACGCGCACGCCGCTTGCCTGCGCCTGGGCGAAGCGGGATGCAAGGTCAGTGCGGGATGCACTCGAGCTCACGCCGCCGCCGTTGCCGCAGCCAAAGTCGCAAGCCCAGGCGTACCAGGGGACGTTCGCCCCGTGGAGATACCACGAGCCGCCGCCCCACGATATCCGCGAGGCGGCCCCGCTGGCCTGGGCGGGGCGACTATCCACCACGAACACCTGACCGAGAACCAGCATCAGTACAAGCAAGAAAGGGCTGACAGTATGTAGCAGTCTGCGCGATAGAGATACAGAGAGCGGGAACATGCGTTCCTCCGAATTGGCCGTGCCCTGTTGCACGGCACCGATCGTTGAGCCTGGGGAGCACCGCCCCCCTCTTGATACGCACAACGACCTACGGTGAACGACCGGAGACAGAGATGTCGGGGAACGGGCGGCAAGATGACCCATGCATGCTGCACCGGTGGTCACATTGAACTAGCGCCGACTTCCCCTGTTCCTGGTGCAAGAGGCGCGGCGTTGAGACCATCCCAGCCGTCACCACAGCCGTGGTGACGGCTGGGATGGTCGGTGCGCGGGTTGTCGTTGAGCGTCGCTCGCCGCCTCTGCTTCTCGGTCCTCCACGCGGACACATCGGATAGCGACCAACGGTGAAATCGATCCGCGCAGGGGTCGGTTCTCCGAGCGGACCGGCTGATACGCCAGACCGTGCGAGCGGCCATGCACTGTATAATCGCGCTGGAGCCGCCACGACGGCGCTAGGCGCACATGGCCGGATCTGGTCAGCACAGTACAGAGCAGATATGACGAGTCTGAGACGCGGCCACGGGAGCAACTCGCCCGCACGTGACGCTGTGGCGGGCCGGTGTCAGGCGGTGCTGTGCAGGTGCCGCTGCTCCAGCCGCCGCACGGCCAGACCAGAAAGCGCCGCCAGCAGAATCGTCAGGCCGAAGATCAGCACGCCGCCCTCGAAGCCGATTGACATCGCGCCGGCCCAGGCGTAGAACACGCTCGGCGGCAGGAACCCGACGAACGCGGAGAGCATCGCCGTGCGCCACGACATCGTCGAGGCCCCCGCCAGCACGATCAGCGTCTCGGCCAGCAGCGGCAGCGGCCTTGTGACCATGATCGCGACGACGCCCCAGCGCGCCAGGATCGCGTCGGCACGGGCGCGCTCGTTGGCCGGCACGGCCTTCGCCAGCAACGTGCCGCCGCGCCGGCCGATCCAGAACGCCGCCACAGTCGCCAGCATGCCCCCGAGCACCGACAGCGCCGCCCCGACGACGATGCCAAAGAGCGCACCATGCGCGATCATCACGACGTTGGACGGCACCGGTAGCAGCACGTCGGCCGCCAGCAAGCCGACGCCGATGGCCGCCGACAGCCAGCCGGCCTGCCGGAGCCAGGGCGTCGGGTCTTCGAGGAGCGGCAGGCCGAGTGCCTCCCCCACCAGGAACAGCGCCAGGAAGCACACGAGTACGGCCACCGCCGCCATCAGATAGTGCCGCACCAGGTACCCCTCCGGGGCCGTCAACGCCGCACCCATGTGCAATAGCTCGGCCACATCCCGCGCACATTGTAGATGGCCGCTCGACAGCCACACTGCCACGAGGCTACCTGCAAGTGCGCTGGCTCGCAGACACCCGCTAGGCATCGGGAGATTTCCCACCGCTCCTGCTTGCGACACAGGGATCCCGCCGAAGGTGGCGGTGATGTTGCGGCAGCCGCCACAGAAAGTGGGGCGCGGCCCCGCAAACATCGTCCTACAGACGACATCAAAGCCGATATTCGCCGCGCGCAGCGGCCGTCGTTCATGGGAGAGGGGCCGGGAGTGAAGGGTAGAACGCACGGGCCGCGACGTGCGATCCTGCGAGGACGCCGGCCGGCCAGCCTGCACGGGCTGGCGCACGCACCGGTCCAGAGGAGTCATCCGATGTCTGTCAAGCCTGTCAGGATCGCCGTCATCGGCACCAGTTTCGCGTCGGCGGTCCAGATTCCCGGATTCCAGTTGCTGCCGGGCGTCGAGATCGTCGCCGTTGCCAGCGCCAACGCCGACCGCGCCGTGCAGACCGCCGAGAAGTTCGGCATTCCGGCCGCCTACAGCGACTGGCGCAAACTGCTGGACGAGGTTGACTGCGACGTGGTCAGCATCGTCACGCCGCCGTCCCTGCACCACGAGATGGCACTGGCAAGCTTCGCGCGCGGCCGCCACGTCTTCTGCGAAAAGCCGTTTGCCTCGAACCTGACCGAAGCCGTCGAGATGGTCCAGGTGGCCGAGAAATCTGGCCTGATCCACGGGGTTGACCACGAGTTCCGGTACCGACCGGCCCGCTCGCGCTTCAAGGAACTGGTGGACGCCGGGCACCTGGGCGAGCCGCGCGTGATTCGCTGGGGCTGGCTGCTGGGGATGCTGGCCGAGCCGAACAGCCGGGCGTGGTCGTGGTGGTCGGAGCGGTCGAAGGGCGGCGGCATCTTCGGGGCGCTCGGCTCCCACCTGATCGACTCGCTGTTGTGGTGGTTCGGCGACATTGAGGACGTAACCGCGCACCTGGGCACGTTCATCAAGCAGCGCCCACTGCCGGACGGCAAGAGCATGGGCACCGTCACCGGCGACGAGGACGTGTCGCTGATGTTCCGCTTCGCCAGCGGCGCGCGTTGCACCGTGGACCTGACCGGCTACGCCCGGCCCGGCCGCCTGCTACTGGAAGCGTTCGGCAGCAACGGCGCGCTCGCCATTGAGGAGGACGAGCGGCTGTTGACGGCGACGGGCAAGGGGCCGTGGACGCCCGAGGAGATTCCGGACCGCCTCAAACGCGAGGTGTCTGGCGACCCGCGCCTCGGGCCGTTCGTAGAGTTAGCCGAGCGGCTTGTGACGCGGGTGCGCGGCGGCAAAACGCCCGAGTTCGCGGACTTCCGCCAGGGCTTGCGGGTGCAGGCCGTCATGGAGGCCGCCCACCTGAGCAACGACGAGCGCCGTACGGTCAAGGTCGAGACGCCGACCGTCTGACGCCCTCGGCCGGATGTGGCAGCCGTGAAACCTACGGGGCTGCCACACCCGGCACAGCCAAATGGCCCGCGCGATGCTTTGTTGGGACGGTCAGGCACCCACATCACCGACCTGGAGCCTCCCATGGCATTCTGCGCGATGTCGTTGCGCGCAGCGTGACGATGTTC
>JBBQBU010000529.1:0-4344 GCA_038318015.1 Chloroflexota bacterium
TGCGGCCCGGGGCAGCCCTCTGGGTGAAACTGGACCGAAAATACTGGTAGCTCGCGGTGGCGCAGGCCCTCGACGGACCCGTCATTCAGGCTCACGTGGCTCACGTCGAAGCCGCTGGCATCCAGTGCCGGCCCGGCCTCCTCCTGGAACTCGTGGTTCTGGCTGGTGATGGCGACCCGGCCCGAATGCTGATCCTTGACCGGGTGGTTGCCGCCGTGGTGCCCGAACGGCAGTCGCGTCGTGTTCGCGCCGGCCGCCTGCCCAATAATCTGATGGCCCAGGCAGATGCCCATGACCGGCAGGCCGGTCGGGATCAAGCGGCGGGCCGTCTCCACGGCATCGGAAAGCTGGGCCGGGTCGCCGGGGCCGTTCGAGAGCAGCACGGCGTCAGGCTTCGTCGCCATGATGCCGTCAAAGCCGACATCCCATCGCACCAGTTCGACCAGCGCCCCCCGCCGCTGCAACGAGCGCGCGATGTTCGCCTTGTAGCCGTAGTCCACCAGGGCAATCCGACTCTGGCACGTCGATTTCAGATCCGGCGCGGGACTGAGGCCCGAAACTTCTGGAATCAACAGCTTGTCGGAGAGTGGCGTCACGTCGCGGGCCTCCGCCCGGATACGTGCCAGGTCGTCCGCGCCGAAGCCGTCCGGACCAGCCTGCCGCAGCACCGCGCGCAATGTCCCCACCGAGCGCAGCCGGCGGGTCAGCGCGCGGGTGTCGATGCCCTCCAGGCCCGGGACATTCCAGCGCTTCAGGTAGTCGCTGAGGCCGTCGTGGCTGTCCCAGTGGTTCGGGAAGTCCGCGAGTTCACGCACCAGCAGCGCCGTCAGCAGCGGCTGGGCGGCCTCCTCTGCCGCAAACGAGATGCCGTAGTTGCCGACCTGCGGATGCGTCAGCGCGACCATCTGACCGCGATACGACGGGTCGGTGCAGATCTCCTGATAGCCAGTCATACCAGTGTTGAAGACGACTTCGCCATCAACATCAACCTCGGCCCCGAACGACCGGCCGATGAAGACCGTACCGTCTTCGAGCGCCAGGGCCGCTTCGCGTGTGCTCACTGTGCCACCTCGTGCACGACCTCCCCGCCGACCATCGTCGTGCGGATGAGGCCGCGAAACCGCTCGCCGTGCAGCGGCGAGTTGCGACCCTTCGAATGAAACTTCCGTACGTCTACCGTCCACTCGGCCCCAGGGTCAATGACCACCAGATCGGCCGGCGCGCCCACTCTCAGCGTGCCCGCCTCCAGGTCGAAGACCCTGGCCGGCGCGACCGTCAGCAGCTTGATGAGCGTCGGGAGATCAAGTTGCCCGGCGTCTACCAGCCGCATCAACAACCCGAACGCCGTCTCCAGCATCGACAAGCCGGGTGCCGCCTGGTCAAACTCGCAGTCTTTGTCCACGCTTGTGTGCGGCGCGTGGTCGGTCGCGATGCAGTTGATGGTGCCGTCCAGCAGCCCTTCGAGCAGCGCGGCGCGGTCCACGTCTGTCCGCAGCGGGGGGTTGACGCGGCAGTTCGTATTGAACGGCGGGTGTCCGACGCCGGTCCCCGCGACCCATTCATCGGTCATCGTCAGGTGGTGCGGGGTGCATTCGGCCGTCACCGAGATGCCGCGCGCCTTCGCCGCCCGCACTAGATCGACCGCCGCCGCCGTCGAGATGTGGGCAAGATGCAGCTTGCCGCCGGTCGCCCGAGCCAACGCAATATCTCGCGCCACGGCCACTTCCTCGGCCTCGGCAGCGGCACCGCGCAATCCCAGGATGCTGGCGACCCGGCCGTCGTGCATCACGCCGCCATCCACAAGGTCGGGGTCTTCGGCGTGGTCCACGATGGGCTTCCCGGTCACCCGGCTGTAGGCCAGCGCGTTCCGCATCAGGCGGGCGCTCTTCACCATGTTACCGTCATCCGAGAAGGCGACAGCGCCGGCGTGCGCCATGTCGGCCATCTCTGACAATTCCTGGCCCTTCTCGCCCCGCGTAATCGTCCCAATGGGGTAGACCCGCACCACGCCGCCCCGCCTCGCCGCCGAGATGACCCACTCGACATCAGACGCCGTGTCAACGGTCGGGTTGGTGTTCGGCATGGCACAGACGGTGGTGAAGCCGCCCGCTGCCGCCGCCCGCGTGCCAGTTGCGATTGTCTCCTTCTCCTCGAAGCCGGGTTCCCGCAAGTGACAGTGCAAATCGACAAAGCCGGGCGCAATCACCATGCCCTCGACATTGACCAACCGTTCGCCGCTGGCCGCCGCGCTGCGTCGGTTGCGCTCCGAGCCGCGGACGATCTCCAGGACGCGACCGCTACCCACGACAATGTCGGCTAGGTCGTCGATGCCCTGCGAGGGATCGATCAGCCGACCGCCGATCAGCCGCATTCGTTCTGTGCCCATGCCGATTATTCTCCGTCCAGTCGGGCCGTGCCGCCCGAGAGAAGGTAGAGCAGCGCCATTCGTATCGCGACACCGTTCGTGACCTGCTCCTCGATGACCGACTGGACACCGTGAGCAACGTCTGGCGCGATCTCCACACCCTCATTCATCGGCCCCGGGTGCATCACCAGCGCACCCGGATTTGCCATCGCAAGCCGTTCGCTGTTCAAGGCGTACAGCTTGCAGTACTCGCGGACGCTCGGGATCAGCCCCGCATGCTGGCGCTCGCTCTGGAGTCGGAGCGCCATCACCACGTCTGCACCCTCCAGGGCGGGTTCGATGCGCTCTTCGACGCGCAGCTTCCAGGGTAGCCGCTCTGGTGCCGTCACCCAGTCGCGCGGCAGCAGCGTTGGCGGGCCGCAGACCGTCACGTCTGCGCCCATCAGGCTCAGTCCCCAGATATTTGACCTGGCGACGCGGCTGTGTAGCACGTCGCCCAGGATGGTCACCTGTAGCCCCTTGATGCGCCCGAGACGCTCACGCATTGTGTACAGGTCCAGCAGCGCCTGAGTCGGGTGGGCGTGCCAGCCGTCGCCGCCGTTGATGATGGACGCGCCGACCTGTTCGGCCACCACCCACGGCGCGCCGCTCTGCGGGTGCCGCATCACGATGATGTCCGCGCCGATGGCTCGCAGCGTGTGCACCGTATCGCGCAGCGACTCGCCCTTGGTGGCGCTGCTGGTCGATGCCGTCATGTTCACGGCGTCAGCGCTCATTACCTTCGCCGCGACCTCAAACGAGATGCGCGTGCGCGTGCTGGACTCGTAAAACGCGGTGACGATGGTCTTGCCGCGCAGCGTCGGCACCTTCTTGACCGGCCGAGCCAGAATCTGCTTCATGGCGATGGCGGTGTCGAGCACCTGGACGATCTCGCCGGGCTGCCAGTCGTCCAGGTCAAGAATGTGCTTTCGCCCGCGCCAGAAGGGGCGCACGCCGTCCGGAGGGGCCTGCACCTGGGCTGTCACTGCGGGCGGTCGTTCAGTCGCGGTCATCGTGATCTTCCCCCGTCTCGATCAGCCGGCCGGCTTATCAAGGACGACTTCATCACGTCCGTCGACCTCGGATACCTTCACTTCAACGACCTCCGCTCGGGCCGTCGGGACGTTCTTGCCCACGTAGTCTGCGCGAATCGGCAGTTCCCGGTGGCCCCGGTCAATCAGCACCGCTAACTGGATCATGCGCGGGCGGCCGTAGTCGCGCAGGGCGTCCATCGCCGCGCGGACCGAGCGCCCGGTGTACAACACGTCGTCCACCAGCACCACCGCCCGCCCCTCAACATCAAACGGCATGTCGGACGGCCCGGCCGGCAACTTGACGCGGCTCTGATGGTCGTCCCGGTAGAACGTCACATCAAGACCGCCGACCGTCACGGGGCGCTCCTCGAACTCGGAGATCAGGCGGGCGATGCGGCGCGCTAACGGCACGCCGCGCGTGTGGATGCCGACCAACACGACGTGTTCAATGCCGCCGTTGCGCTCCACGATCTCGTGGGCCATCCGCGAGAGGGCGCGGCGGATCTCCTCGGCGGACATCAGCGAGCGGCGGCTGGTGGCCGTCCCCTGCTCGCTCATCGAACGTCGTTCCACGCCAGGCACAAAAAAACCTCCGCACAACGGAGGAAAGCGCCAACGCTCGCTGACGACGGCATGATAGTAGGTAGCACTGGAGCCTCCTTGCCGGCCTCGCTGGACCGTCTTAAAGGTGGCGGGTGCGTCGTCGCTCCACGAACCCGTAAGAACTCTAGCACAGCCCGGCCCACCATCGGCAAGCACAAGAGGCAGGGCTATCGCATAACCTTCTGTCTACTAGCGTCAAATCGTGATTTCTGGGCAGACGACGGCGTCCCGAGAGCAGCGATCCGCCCGAAACTTCATCGAATTGGCGTCAACAGGCAAGAAGAGGATCCGTCCCTGGTTGAT
>JBBQBU010000530.1:0-4336 GCA_038318015.1 Chloroflexota bacterium
TTGGCTACGCGCCGACGAAGGGCAAGAGCATCCTCAAGGGGATGACGCTGGAGATCAAGGCCGGTCGCAAGATGGCGTTCGTCGGGCCAACGGGCGCGGGGAAGGCAAGCCTGATGCAGCTGCTCCCGCGTATCACCGACCCGACCGAGGGCACGATTCTGTGGGACGGCACCGACCTGAAGACGGCCACGCGGGAATCGGTGCGGTCGCAGGTGCTGGTGCTGCCGCAGGACACGTTCATCCTGAATCTGACGGTGTACGAGAACATTCTGGTCGGCCGTCCGACGGCCTCGCACGCGGATGTGACGGATGCGGCGCGAATCGCAGGCCTCCTGGACTGGATCGACGGCCTGCCCGGCGGCTTCGACACGGTGGTCAGCGACCGCGACACGGCCGTCAGCACGCCGAACCGCCAGCGCATCGCGGCGGCACGAGCGCTCCTGCGGAACGATGCGTCAGTCGTGCTGATGGAGGACGCGTTCTCGGCGCTCGACGCCGGCGAGCAGCGCAGCATCGAGCAGCACCTACGAGGAACCGACAACAGCCGCACCATCATCAAGATCACGCAGCGCATCGGCACGGTGACGGACGCCGAAGAGATCATCGTGCTGGACGCCGGCGAGATCGTGCAGCGGGGCAAGCACGACGATCTGCTTGAGGGCGGCGGCCTCTACGTGCAACTGCTCAAGGACGAACTTGGCGAGGCGGCCGTCAGCGGGGCGCGGCAGGCCGTCCGTCGCCTGAGCAAGCTTGCGCCGTTCTCCAGCCTCCCGCCCGACATTCTGGAAGAGACAGCCCGCCTTTTGCTGTACGCCGAGCGGGCACCCGGCGAGATCCTGTGCCGGCAAGGCAGCGTCGGCGACGAGTTGTTCATCATCGGGCGCGGCGACGTGGAGATCGTCGTCACGGACGACGAGGACCACGAGCGGATCGTCAGCACGCTGGGTGAAGGCGACTTCGTGGGGGAGATCAGCTTCCTGCGCCGGACACCGCGCACGGCCACCGTGCGCGCCCAGACGAATGTGGAAGTGCACATATTGCGACGGCTGGACTTCGACGCGTTGCTGGAGCGGCTCGGCAGCGTGACGCTCCACCACCTGGAGGACACGGCCCAGGCGCGCATCGAGGACACGCGCCAGAAGATGGCGACTGCCGCTGCGGATGGCTGAAACGGGAATATCGGGATGGCTTCCGGTGGTTGCGGCTAGTAGAGTGGATCGACAGGCAGTGTGCGGAATCGACCTGTCGCCACGAGGGTGCCGTGACGGTCGTGACCGCAGTCCCAACACAAGGGTATAGTCAGAGCGCCATGACGCTCTCTGAACCATCCCCAATAGCTGAACCAAGCCGCCCGCCCCGCCCAGCGCCGGCTCCTCGCAACGGTGTGCCGGCCGAGGAGCGCGAATCGTTCTTCGAGCATGAGGTGATGCAGCACCTTGATGCGCTGTACCGGACCGCCATGCGGATGACGCGCAACGCCCAGGACGCCGAAGATCTCGTCCAGGAGGCGATGCTGCGCGCCTACCGCTTCCTGGACCGCTTCGAGCCGGGCACGAATTTGCGCGCCTGGCTGTTCAAGATTCTGACCAACACGTACATCAACCGGTACCGCAAGGCCGCATCCGAGCCACGCGTGGATTCGCTCGACGATTCGGAGGAGTTGTCGCTGTATCGGTACCTGGACAGTGAGGCAGCGTCGCGCGGCGGCAGCGTCGAAGCGCAGGTGCTGGATCGATTTGCGGAAAACGACATCAAGGCGGCGATTGAGGCCTTGCCGTCGCAGTATCGGATCACGGTGCTGCTCGCAGATGTCGAAGGGTTCTCGTACAACGACATTGCCGAGATCACAAACGTGAAGAAGGGGACGGTAATGTCGCGCCTGTTTCGCGGACGACGCCTCTTACAGAAGGCTCTCGTGGATCAGGCAAGGAGCGCCGGCTTTGCCGGGGGGAAACAGTCATGAATGCGGAAGAGAGAACTCGGTGCGCCGAGACGGTCAAGCTCCTGGGTGAGTTTCTTGACCGGGAACTGAACACGTGCGAAATCTTGACGGTACAGGGGCATCTTGATCGCTGCCCGCCGTGCTTGACGGTGTACCGCTTCGAAGAGCGCGTCAGGCGGCTGGTCCGCGTGCATTGCGTCGGCGAGTGTGCGCCGACGAACCTGCGCGACCAGATCCTCGCCCGGATGAAGCGCCCCGCCCGTTCCTGATGCTACGCAGCCGGACACCGATCAACGGTGTGCGGCAAGCCAGCTAGCTCGGCGTGGCGGCCGGGGAGAACCAGGAGTGCTGACATTGCGTGCAGGTGTGTACATTGAGTGCTGGCACGCCGCGCCCTGAGCTCCGCATGAACCAGCCACCGAGCGAGATGATCGCCAGGGCTGCCATGAGCACCCCAAGGCCGAGAAACCAAGGGCTGCCGTCGCTCATGGCAATGAAGTAGGTACCCGCACCGGCCGCTATCACGAACTGAGCAACGAAGCCCAGACCGCTCGAACGGGACGGGCGATGGCGCTCCGTGATGACGTAGTTCTTCCGGCACTGTGGGCAGTGTAGTTCCGCCACGGGCACACCTAGCTCGTTTCCGGGTGACGCACGTCAGCAACCAACATCCCGGCTCAGCGATTGACCAAAGCCCCTGACGAGCGTCTGCGCGGCCAGCGAACAGACGGTAGTCAGGAGCCTCGTCTACGGCCGAAGCCGTGCTGTCACGTGGCGACTAGGCGAGGGTCGGGATCGGCAGGTCGATCTGGTGGGCTGCGAGCGCGGCGTCAACGACGGCGGCCTGCGCGGCCTCCGGCTCCACCAGCGGTAGTCGCACCGAGCCGACATCGAAGCCGACCTTCCGCAGCGCGTACTTCAGCGGAATCGGATTCGTGGTGACGAACATCGCGTTGAAGAACGGCAGGAGCCTGCGGTGCAAGGCAGCCGACTCACTGACGCGGCCCGCCACGAAGTGCCCGATCATCTCCTGAATCTGCTTGCCGACGAGATGCGACGCCACGCTGATGATGCCGTAGCCGCCCACGGACATCAGTGGGATCGTCATGCTGTCGTCACCGCTCCAGACCAGGAAGCCCGGCGCGCTCTCCTCGACAATCTTCGAGGTCACGTCCAGGTTGCCGCCCGCATCCTTCAGGCCGATGATGTTCGAGATCTGGCTCAGGCGAATCGTCGTCTCGGCCGACATGTTCGTCACCGTGCGCGTCGGTACGTTGTACAAGATGATCGGCAGATCGACGGCCTCAGCAATCGCCGTGAAGTGGGCGTACAGGGCGTGCTGAGGCGGCTTGTTGTAGTAGGGGACCGTGCCGAGGATCGCGTCAACGCCGGCGTCCTTCGCCTCGTTGCTCAGTTCGATGCTCTCGCGGGTGTTGTAGTTGCAAGTGCCCGCGACGATGGTGGCGCGCGTGCCGATGGCCGCGCGGATCTCGCGGAACAGGCGCAGCTTCTCCTCGCCGGTCAGCGTCGGCGACTCGCCGGTGGTGCCAGACAGCACGAGGCCGTCCGTCCCCGACGCGATCAGCGCCTCGGCAAGCTCCTGGGCGCGGCGGTAGTCCACCTCACCCTGCGCGTCAAACGGCGTGACCATAGCGGTAAGGACGCGGCCAAAATCGGTCATGAAACCCTCCACACGTCGTTGTGTTGCCGGCGGCGCCGGTACACCGTACTCGTCATCAACATGTTAGCGGGCCGTCGTGGCGGCCGGCGTCTTCATCGCCGCAGGGTAGAGCAGTTCTGCGATCTGGACCGCGTTCAATGCTGCACCCTTCCGCAGATTGTCGGCCACGATCCAGAGGGCGATGCCGCCCGGATTCGACGTGTCAGCCCGGATGCGCCCGACGTAGACCGGATCGCGGCCGGCGGCGGTCAGCGGCTGCGGGTACTCCTTGTTCAGCGGATCGTCAACCACCACGATGCCCGGTGCGTTCGCCAGCACGTCGCGGGCTTCTTCGGGGGACATCGGGCGGTCAAACTCGATGTGCAGGGCTTCCGAGTGGCCGATGGCGACCGGCACCCGCACGCAGGTAGCCGACAGCCGCAGGTTGGGCAGGCCCATGATCTTTTGCGACTCGATCAGCATCTTCCACTCTTCCTTGGTGTAGCCATCGTCGCGGAAGCTATCGATGTGCGGGAAGATGTTGAAGGCCAGGCTCTGCGGGTGATTCTCGGGAGCCGGCCGCTCGCCGTCCAGCACCCGGCGGCTGTGATCGGTGAGTTCGTCCATTGCGGCCTTGCCTGCGCCAGATGCCGCCTGATAGGTGTCCACCACGACCCGCGTGATGCCGGCGGCCTTGTGCAGCGGCTCTAGCACCACGACCATCTGCGCGGTCG
>JBBQBU010000531.1:0-4333 GCA_038318015.1 Chloroflexota bacterium
AGGCCGACGGTGTGCGGCCCGAGTTCGGAGACGACGACCCGGCTGCGCCGCGTCTCGTCACCCGAGGTGATGCCGAGATGCTTGCGTAGGTCCATGACCGGGATGACCTGCCCGCGCAGGTTGATGACGCCCTCCAGGAAGTCTGGGCCGTTCGGCACGCGGGTGATCGGTGGGACGCGGATGATCTCGCGGACCCGCTGCACGGGGATGCCGTACGACTCGTTGCCCACATCCAGCACCACGATCTGTTCCTCGGCTGGGCGGGTGCGCTCGGCCGCCTGCCGCTTGCCGGCGATGTCCAGCTGGCCGGCCGCTGCGGGGTCTGCCGCCGGGGCCGGTGCGGGCGCTTCCGCCGGGGCGGTGCTGACCGGTGCCGTTGAAGGCTGGGCCACCGCCCGCACCGGTGCCTCAGTGAGCGGCGCGACCGGCGTGGTCATCGGCGTCGCCAGTTGATCGAGCGTGGCGCTGCCGCTGGCCTGGGCGGACCCGCTGCCGTTGGCGTAGCCGGCCGCGTGCCCGTTGGTGCCGCTGCTGCCCTGCGCCGCCACCAGTTCCCGCGAGGATTCCAGGGTCCGGGTCGCGTCGGCCACGGCATTGCCAATGACTTCAGCCGGGCCTGCGAAGGCCGGCATGATGCCAGCTTCTCGGGCTTCGGTCCGCGCGGTCAGTTCGGCGTGCAGCGCGGCCAGCAGGTCGTCAGCATCTTCAAGGTCGTGCTCGGATTCGCCTTCGGCCAGCGCCTCGGCCAGCCCCGCGATGTTCGCCAGCGCGGCATCCACGGCAGGGGCCTCAGCAACCAACTCCGCGATGACGATCTCGGGCACCTCGTCCAGCGCCGACAGCACTTCGTCGAGCGTCTTCTGACTCTCGAATCGCAGTTCCATGCGGTCGCCGACCTCTTGCCGCTCGATCTCGGTGCGGGTCGGCGAACTGTAGAGGATCGTGCCGGCCTCGTCGCCCACCAGCCAGGTCTGGAAGGCTCGCACGGCGCGCCAGTCGGTTTCCTCAAAGGTGACGCTCAGGCGGAAGGTGGTAGTGACGCGCTCCTGGGGCTGGGCTGCCGCCGGCTCAGACTCGAACACGGCCGCGTCGAGTGGCAATGAGAACTCGACGACCTCATTGGTAGTCTCGTCATTGTGGGGTAGCAGAGCATCCTCCAAGATTACGGCCGCATCGGCCGGGGCTAGCGTCACAAGGTTCGCGTCAACATCCAGGTCGTCCGCGTACGGCAGCGGGGTCGTGCCTTCGGTCAGTGCGGCGCGGTCGGCCGCAAACGACGGCAGGCAGGCCCGGAAGCCGCTTGCGAGCAGGGCTAGCGCGACGTGGCGATGCCAGCCGTCCCAGCCGCGCACGCGGTACACATCCAGGCTGACGCCGGAGCAGCGCTTAGCAAGCATGCGTGCGGTCGCCCAGCGAGCCGCGAGCACGCGCTGCATCACCGACGCGGCGGCATCTTCGGGGGCATTTGAGAGGAAGGCGACCGGCTCGGCGGTCAGCGCGTCGGTGCAGGCCACCAGCCAGGCGGCAGATCGGGTGCCGTCATCGGCAGGTTCCCAGACGCGACGGAGCAACACGGCATCGCCGGCTCCACCGGCCAGATCGTCGACCAGGGCGGATGCCGTGTACGGCTCAGCCGCGTCCGGGCCGTCGTACAGGGCCGTGCTGGCGGGGGCTGGCAGGAGGTACTGCCAGCCCTCGGCGGTCAGGCGCGCCCGCAGGTCCGGCTCGAAGCCTTCGCCGTGCCAGGATGTCACCCAGGTGCCGGGCAGGTGCCCTTCCGCCCGTGCGTTGCGGAGCAGGTCGAGCGCAAGGGCACTGCGCGGCTGGTAGGCGAGGCTATCCGGCACGCCGGCCTGCGTGCGGCGGGCAGGGTCGTCAATCCAGGCATGTGGCATGTAGATCGCCGCGTCTACCAGCGAACTGCCCTCTGGGGAGCCGTAGGCCAGGAAGACGCCGATTTGACAGTTGAGGGTACGGTCAATGTGCGGCACGTATTGCTTGTCCACGCCAACGGCGTTGTCGCCGCGTTTGACGAAGCTGTCAAGGTTGAGGGTGAACAGGCCGTCTGGCGTGCCGTACGTGTCGCCGATGTACCGCTGGAGCGCGGAGACAATCGGGCGGGTCGGCCAGGGGGACTTATTCAGGAGCCAGCCGAGGGCACGGGCCGATGCGCCGTCCACGGTGCCGGCCAGGCTGGTGACGTTGCGGCGCTCGGCCCGCCCGCTGAGGAGGCCACCCAGGTACTGCTCGGCGCGCTGCCGCCCGATCTTGCGTCCGAAAAGCGGCGCAAAGCGCTGCTGGAACGTTGACACGAAGTCGGCCGGCACATGCTCGTCGTGGGCCACTGCTTCACCTCTCCATGCTGACCCGGATCGCGCCAGCTTTGCGACAGTACGCCTGCATCGCTGCCTGTCAAGCATGAAAACGAGACGACACCCCCTGTGGGGGACGGATTTCCCGGGCGAGAGTGACGAAATGTCTGAAATCGGCGGTGGTACACTCTCTGCCGCCGACTGTGTCCCTCCGACCGACCGCCTCAGCCACCATCCCACCCGCCGCGCTGCCCCTGGCCGCCGCTGCTGCTGCATTCCTGGCGGCACAGGGGCTGGGGCGCTTCGGCTTTGGGCTGGTGCTGCCCGCCATGCGCGATGGCCTGGGTCTGACCACTGGCGACATGGGCGTGCTGGCGGGCCTCGGCCTGACGATCTACATCTTCTTCTCGGTGCCGGCCGGCGCGCTGGCGGCCCGTTTCGGGACGCGCTGGGTGGTAGTGGGCGGGTTGCTGGGCATCGCCGGCGGGATGCTCGTCACGGGGCTGGCAAACGGGTTTGCCCTGGCGGCCGTGGGGCAGGTGCTGGTGGGGGCGTCCGGCCCGTTTGCCATCGTGCCGATTCTGGCGTTCGCCGGGCGCTGGGTCCAGCCGTCGTTTCGGGGGCGGGCGACGGGGCTGGTGGTGGCCGGCGGCGGGATCGGGTTGCTGCTGGCCGGCCTGCTGGTACCGCTGCTGCTGGCCCCGGCCGACGACGCGGCGTGGCGGCGGGCGTGGTGGGGGCTGTCCGCTGGCGTCGTGTGCGCGGCGGCCGTGGCGACGGCGTTCCTGCGCGATCCACAGGCGGCAACCGTGCGGCTCGGCCGGGCCGAGCCGGCTGATCGCGGCCCATCTGCCGGCTCGATCTACCGTTCCGGGCCGGTCTGGCGGCTTGCCGTGACGTTCGGGCTGTGCGGGGTGTCGTACATCGTCTACGGCACGTTCTTTTCGGCGCACCTGCTGGCCCACGGGTTCGACGCAGCGACAGCCGGCCGGTTGTGGTCGCTGGCCGGGATGGCAGCGACGGTGAGTGGCCTGCTTGGCGGCGCGCTGGCCGACCGCCTCAGCCCCAGCGCCGCCCTGATCATGCTGTTCATGATGCAGGCGGCCGGCATGGTGATGCTGGCGCTTGGCGAGGGCACGGGCTGGTTCACGGCGTCGGTGCTGGCGTATGGCCTGTCACTGTGGGGGTTCCCGGCGGCCATCACCAAAGCCTGCACGGAGTTGGTGGGCGCGCGGCTGGCCCCGGCGGCGCTGGGCCTGCTGGCCACGATGTTTGCGGTGGGGCAGGCGGCCGGCCCGGTCGTCGCGGGGGTACTGGCGGATCGCTCCGGATCGCTCGGGCCAGGGTTGCTGTTCGGGGCCGTCGCGTCGCTCGGTGGGGCACTGATGGCGGTCTGGGCAGGGCGTGACCGTCCGCCACAAGCGCCGGTCTCGCCGCGCTCATCGGGGTGACGACGGAGGCGACGGCGCGTTACCTGAACGCCGTCTCTATCTGGTAGCGCAGCCTTGGCACAGCTTCTGCGGTAAGGTGTGGCAACCGAGCCGTGGCCGCCGCGGCGGGCGCACTGTGGCGCACCGACAGGGCCGCTCCTAGACTGATGTTGAGTGAGGTGTGTCCCGTGATTGCTATGACGAGTGCCGAACAGGTCCGCCGCGTGTTGTTGGACATCCACCGCGACCTCGTGATTGAGGAACTGGCAGACGGCGGCGCGGTTGTGCGCGAAGCCCCGCGTTCGGCTGCGGCCAGCGATGCGCGCCGCTTCCCGGTCAGCGAGACGCTGTCACACTGCGCGAACCTGCTGGCAGACTCCGGCTTCGCCATCGCAATGGTCCGCGACCAGCAGGGCGTCTACCTGAACGCCCGCTAACGCCGCCGTGCCGCCAGGGCTATCGCATTACCCGATCAGGCGCTCAACCCATTGAGGAGTGAGCGGAGATAGTGGTCGTTGAGGGCGGCGCGGAAGCGTTTGGTGGGTACGCTGCCCTTGGAGGAGCGGTCGCGTCTGAGCACATTGAGGGCGA
>JBBQBU010000532.1:0-4333 GCA_038318015.1 Chloroflexota bacterium
GCGGGTCAGGTTGGCCCGCATTACCGACCGTTCAGACCCTCTGGACATCCCATTTCGTTAGATTCGCGCAGCCTTCGCTCGCTTAATGTGCATCTTCGCAACTCCTTGTGACCCGCCGCCCTGCCGGATTGAGCAGATACGTGTTAGATCAACTCCAGGTGTGTGGTGTGGTTGCCCACTCGTGAACCGGGGCGGGCCGGGGTCGCGCCGGGCGGGGCGCTGTGCTACCGTCCATGTGACACAAGGGGAGGGACAACATCCCGTGAAGATCACGGGCGTCGAGACATTCATCGTTCACCCCAAGGGGCGCGGCAAAAACCTGCTGTTCGTCAAGATATCGACCGACGAAGGCATCCACGGCTGGGGCGAGGGACACTACGTGCGCCGCGTCCACCAGATCGGGGGTACTGGTCCAGCCGCACGTCATCTGCCGCCATCAGCACGATCCGCGCACGCCGGACTACCCACACCGCTGCCGTCGTCCGCCAAGTCAGCACGTCAGGCGCTGCACGCACTTCGTCGTCCAACTCAATCAGTCGGAGCCTGCGCGGCCCAGACACGACGGCCCCCTTGTCGAGATCCCGTCACGACACGCCCTCAGCTACCCCTTCCATCAACCGACTAGCGACTTCTAAGGAACGGTACTTAGCGGCTGGCGGCCAGGCAGGCGGCCAGCACTACCGTCACGTCGCGCTCGGTCAGCACGCCGCATCGCCGGACTGCGTCCAGCAGCGCAAATCGCCGCCCCTTTTCAACGCGCTCCTGCACCATGCTCCCGTACGGCTCGAAGCTCCCGGCCCAGGCGTCTGCGGCCGTCGCAGGGTCGAAGGCCGCGCGGTTCACCAGGAACACCGTCACCCCATAGCGAGCAGCGAACTCGACCAGCGGCCCCGGCGTGTCCGCGTAGTACGCGCGGATCTGGTCACGCAGGCGCGTGTCCACCTCGCGATAGTACCCGACGTGATACGGCAACGAGTACTCGCGGTTCGCCAGCACCCGCCGCCCCGCAAACGCCGGCACCGAATCGGCCTCGGTGGGTACGCCGACGACCAGCGCATCCAGCGGCAGCGTGCGGAGGTACGCCGTGATCGCCGGCGTCGGGTCTTCGACGAAGTTGCCCGAGAACTGCGCCGGATACGCGGCCAGCCCCGCCGCCAGCAGCAGTGCCAGCGCCGCCGGCACGGTGCGCGCCACTGCCCCGCCGAGCCACCGGCGCAGCACCAGCCCGAGCCGCTCCAGCAGCGCCCCGATGCCGATACCGGCCGCCATCGCCAGCACGAGCGGCACCGTCCAGGCGACGAAGCGCGCCGGCAGATACAGCCGAAAGAGGACGACATGCGCCAACAGCCACAAACCCAGGGACGCCGTTAGCACGTGTGCCAGCAACAGCAGCGCCGGCGCGAGCGGCGGGCCAACCGGTCGCAGGCCGTGCAGCGCGAGCGCCACCAGTAGCGTGCCCGACAGCAAGAGCAACTCGTAGAAGATGGGCACGTTGGCCTGGGCCGCGTCAGTGATGCGGAGATCGAAGCCGGTCCGGTAGCTGACGACCCAGTAGGCGTACGGGTCAGGGAAGAACACGGCGCTGCGCCCACGCGGCCCGAACTCCGGCTGCTCGCGAGCGGCGCGGCCGTCCACCGCCGGGCCGAACGGCGACGAGCCGAACACGGTAGGGGCCAGCAGCACCAGCACCACGACGCCCGAACCAACGGCAGCACGCCAGGCCCGCCAGTCCTGCGGCAGGCGCGGCAGCCAGCCCCGCACACTGACCAGCCTGGCCCCGACGAAGGCGACGCCGAGGGCCGCCGCGCTCGGGTACACCAGAGCCTCCAGCGCCACGACCCCGACGATCGCCCACCAGCGCCAGCCGGCCACCATCCCGTACAGCAGCAGCGTCGTCAGGGGCAGCAAGAAGGCGCGCGGGCTGCCGGTGGGCAGGTCGTCATACTGCCAGACGTACCAGCTCCCCAGGACCGACGCGCAGAACGCCGCCACCGGCGATGGATACAGCCGCTCGACGACCAGGAACGTGCCGGCCGCCGCAGCCAGCCCGAGGACCGGCGGCAGCCACTTGCTGACAGTGATCGGGTCACCAAAGAGCAGCAGGACGCGGAACAGCGCCACGAAGCCGACCGGTGCCTGACTGGCAAAGTAGTCAGCGTAGAGGTCATGCGGGAACGCGCCGGGGTCGGCAAGGCGCTGCATCCAGACGACGTGCTGTCGGGCGTCGTCTTGCAACACGTTCGGGCTGAGCGACGGGGCCAGCGACCACCACATCCAAAGGGCCGCGCAGCCGAGCGCCGCTCCGAGCCACCCCAGGCGCAGCACTGGGTGTATCCCGGGTCGGGCGACGGTCACGCGTCGCAGCCGGTATCGAACGTCGTCACCTGCGGATCGAACAGCGACCGCTGCCGCCACGGCAGCGTGTAGTTCACCGAGCTCGCGACAATGCCGGGATTTAGCCGGGACTCGCCGAGCAGCGGCGCATGCCGCACCACCCAGTACCCTTCGTGGCTCGGCGTGTCCGGCGGCGGATTGAACGCCTTCCCGCGTTCAACGCGCCGTAGCTCAATCCTCTGCACGTCGCAGGCACGGATCGGATGGTACGGATCAAAGCTGCCAACCCCGACCGGGACGCCGTGGACAGTCGCAAAATAGGTCATCACGCGGGCCCAGTTGCCCCCGCCACCGGTCGGCAGGCGGCGCGTATCTGGGTGCACGATCAGGACTTCGCGCGAACGCCGGTGCTCCAGCACCACCCTCCGCACGAGCCAGGTTCCGGCATTGGTCCGATGCGCGGCTGTCTCCGCGCGGTAGTAGGCTTGCAAGGCGACGAGCTGCACGCCCACCACGAGCCCCACCACTGCCAGCGCCACGCCCCACGAGGCCACTGGCCGCCAGCCGCGCCGGGGCAGCATGTCGCCGGCAATCCCGCCGATGACGACGCACAGCAGCGGAATCAGTGGCATGATGTAGCGCACCGCCAGGATTGGCTGCCACCGCTGATTCAAGGCCGGCAGCACCAGGAGCATCGGGACGCCCACGAGCAGCAGTAGCCACTGTCGCCTTCGGACCGACCACCAGACCGCCGCTCCAATGGCGACGGCGCCCACGAGCATGCGCGGATCGAACAGGTACTCGGCGACCGTCAGCCGGGCGTCAACCACGCCCGCTGCTGCCTGCACCAGCAGCAGCAGAATGCCGAGAACCGACTGACCGTATCGCTCAAGCCCCAGGCCAGCGGCCCCGGCGTAGTCTGCGCCGACCCGCTGCGCCTCGGCTATGGTGCCGAAACCGCTCTGCACGTTGTAGAGCAACACGTTCCCGTACGCCGCAAGGAACAGCAGCGCGCCTGCCCAGGCTTGTGGACGCTGCGCCAGCCTCGGGTGGCGGTGCAGCGCATATAGGGCCGCACCCGGCAGGCAGACCACGACTGATGGGTGCGTCTGAAGTGCAAGCCCCCAGGCCACGCCCGCCGCGCCGAGCCGCCCGTACGAGTGTGGCCGATCCAGCGCACGCAGCAGCAGCCAGAACGCCGCCGTCGTGAACAGCGGGGTGACGCAGTTCGACCAGGCGACATGGCTGTTCACCAGAATGTGGGCGGCGTTCCCCGCCAGCAGCAGCGCTGCAACGACGCCCGCCAGGTGCCCATACAGCTGCCGGCCCAGGACGTAGGTCATACCGACTGTCAGGGCACCGGCGACCAGCGACGCTTGCCGAGGTATGTCCGAGTCCCGGCCCCCGGCCAGGAACAGGCCGGCGACGACGTAGTTCCAGAACGACCCGATGTACGGCTCCACGTTCACCAGGGGGCGCAAGCCGCCGGCGTAGATCGCCCAGGCCCGCAGCGACTCCTCCGTCTCGTCGGTGTACTGGGGGATCATCTGCAACTGCGGCCAGCGCACCACGGCCGCGAGCGCCACCAACCCGACGAACACCCCGACTGACGCCAGCGTGTGTCCCGACACCGTAAAGATCCGTGGCCCCAGATGCAACACTGGGGTTGACCTGACCGTGCGGGCAAGCATTCCAGGCACAGTGCCGGCCGCTTGGTCAGGCACGGTCGGTGCCCGAGGACGCGTCGGCCGACTCTGCGCCGGCGACCACCGAGCCGGTCGGCTGGCTGGTGCGGCCCAGACCAAGCGCCCCGTGCCAGAAGGCTGCCAGCGTCGCCATCGGCACGAACACGGCGGGCACAACCAGCCGGGCATCGTACTGCAGCAGATACGTGAGCGGTGCCAGCAAGGCAAAGCCGACCGCGAGGGCGCGCAGCCGCCAGTCGGGAGCCAGCAGCGCCACCGGCAGCAGCCAGAGGAGATACCACGGGTTGAACCAC
>JBBQBU010000533.1:0-4321 GCA_038318015.1 Chloroflexota bacterium
GGGCCGCCTACGACCCGGTCATCGCGCAGCCGTTGGCAATGGTCGTGGCGGCCGCAACCGACCGCCCGTTCTCGACGAAACTGGTCGCCAACTATCTGCTCTCGATAGACGCGCAGACCATACTCACAAACGCAGGCCGTATCCCGAGCCGCGCCGACGTGGACCCGGAGCCACAGACCCTCGTGCAAGGAATTCAGCCACGCATCGTCTTGCCGCCCGAGGGGGCTGCCGAGCGCGAGTACCGACAGCTCTGGTCGGACCTCTGGGGCCGGCGCTGATTATTGCCGCCACCGGCCGGCACACCCTATCCTAGCCGAGAGGGCGGGCCGATAGTGACCCGCCCATCACGTTGCTTCGGAAGGGCGGCTGGCGTGCAAACGACTCGGTTTGGCGCGTCCCCCGGTGCGAACTCCGGGCCGACGGCAGGGGCCATCACAGGACGCAGTGATCGGGGGCGCGGCCTGCACGAGGAGCACATCGAACGTGCCGTCCTCGCGAACGGCGTCACCGTACTCTCGCGATATCTGCCCGATCCGGACATCATCGCCATCAGCATCGGCTCGCGGGCCGGCGCACGGTTCGAAGATGACGGCACCGCTGGGGCAACCAAGTTCCTCGAAAAGCTGTACGTGCAGGGCACGAGCCGCCGCCCTGGGCCGGAGCTCGTGCAGCGCCCGCTCACGATTCGTGGGGCCGGCATCGGCATCATCGCTGGCTCGGAGATGGTCGTCTTCCAGGCGCAGGTGCGGACGGCCGACCTCGACGTGATGCTTGAAGTCCTCTCCGATGTGATGCTCGACTCGCTGTTTAGCCAGGACCGCGTCGAGAACGAGGCCCGCGTCATTCTCGAAGAGTTGAACGCGCGCAAAGCGAACCCGAATGTGCTTGCTGCCGATGTCTTCTTCCCGGCTGTCTTTGGGAGCCATCCGCTCGCCCGGTCGTCGGCCGGCGACCTCGAGAACACGCCACGCCTGACCCGCGAGACGATCACGAGCTATCGTGACCGCATGGTCGTTGGGGCCAACACGGTGATTGCCGTGGCCGGCAACCTGCCCAGCAGCGAGGCATTCGCCCACATCGAGAAGTTCTTTGGCGAGCTGCCGGCCGGCACCGCCGCGCCCGACTCGGACATCCCGCCGCCGCCGCCGAGCCCTGGCCGGATCGACCAGCGGGCTGGCAGCGCCCAGGCCCGCATCATCATGGGTGGCCCGCTGCCGGGGCTTCGGCACGACGACCGTTTCCCGCTCGCCATCGCCAATGGTGTGCTTGGCGGGTCCGGCTTCCGTCTGTTCCGCGAGATCCGCGACTTGCGCGGCCTGTCGTACGACCCGTCGCCCGGCGTCGTCCAGTTCCCTGATGCCGGCCTCTGGATGGCATCGGTCGGCACGGACCCGGTGAACATCGACACCGTGCTTGGCCTGCTCGACATCGAGTTCCGGCGGCTGGCGGACGTGGCGCTGACGGACGACGAACTGTCGAACGCCAAGAACTATCTTGACGGCAGCCTCGTCGTCGGGCTGGAGACGTTCTCGGCCCAGGCGTTCCAGATGATCCGCGACGAAACGTACGGTGTGCGGGTGCTGTCGCTGGCGCATCGCGAAGGCATCCAGCGCGTCACGGCCGCTGACGTGCAGCGCGTCGCACAGACCTATCTCCGGCCTGACCTTGCGACCCTGGTGGTGGTGCAACCATGAGTGACGACGCGAAGCGCGACGACCTGCCCAACGGCATGACCATCCTGACCCGTGAGCGGTCGTATGCCGACGTGACCGCTATCAGTATCAGCGTGCGCGGCGGCTCTCGCAACGAGCACGACGACACCGTTGGCGCGGCCCACTTCATGGAGCACATGTTCTTCCAGGGCACGCCCACCCGCCCGACCTCGGACGCGGTCTTCGGCCCGATCAGCGCGCGCGGCGGCTGGCTGAACGCCTACACCTCGTTCGAGAACATCAACTTTCAGGCAGTGGTCAAAAACGAGGACTTTGGCCTCGCCCTTGACACGCTGGCCGACATGCTGGTGAACTCACTGTTCGCCGAGGACCGGATCGACAAGGAGCGGCAGGTTGTTCTTGAGGAGCTGATTCGCGGCAAGAACGACCCCCGCCGCTACGCCGCCGAACTGTTCTACAAGAACGTCTGGGACGAGCACCCGGCCCGCAATCTGCCCATCGGCAGCCGCGAGACGTTGGCGAACTCCGACCGCAAGGTGCTGACGGCGTTCCGCGACGCCAACTTCCTGACCACCAACATGGTCGCGTCCGTGGTGGGCGACCAGATCCATGAGGATGTGGTGCAGCGCGTGGCCGCCGCCTTCGAGAAGATGCCCGACGGCAGCGCCCCGATGTTTGCGCGCGCGCCGCACCCACCGGCGAAGGTGCGCCGCATTGAGGAAACGACGCCAGGGTCACAGGCACAACTCGTGCTGGGATTGCCGGCCCCCGGTGCGGACCATCCGGACACGTATGCGCTCGACGTGCTCAGCGTGGCGATGGGCGACGTTGGGCGGCGGCTGGTGGGCGAGATCCGCGACAAGCGCGGGCTGGCCCCAGGCGTGGGCTGCTGGTACGTCACGCTGTCGGATGTCGGCTGCTGGTACGCGTCGGTTGGCACGTCGCCGGGCAACGTCGACCAGATTATTGAGCTGATCCAGGGCGAGATGCGCCGAGTTCGCACCGAACCACTGGCTGAGAGCATGGTCGAGGACGCCAAGACGTACATTGAGGGTCGGGCGGTCCTCAGCCTGCAAACGAGCATCGCGTTCGCCCAGTACCTCGCTGATCGCGAAGCTATCGGCGTCGAGCCGCCGCTTGACGAATACCTCCGGCGCGTGTCGGCCGTCACGGTGGACGACGTGACGCGGGTCGCGCAGGCGTACATGGACCCGGACCACGCAACACTGGTGCTGCTGCGCCCGACTGCGTAGTCTTCCGTCACCGCAAGTAACCCGTAGCCTCGGCGCGTCCGACGCGCCGAGGCCGCACGACTCAGATTGCGAAGAATTCGACGGTGTGTGCGGCGCTGTCATACAGCGTTGCCGAGGCTGGGCCTTTGCCGCCGAACGGGAGGCCGACTGACCCCGCGTTGATGATCGTCAGGCTGCCGGGGGCCGCGACCGTGGCCGAAAGGTCGGCCTGGGCAGGCAGTCCATCTCGGGCGGCATCAAGGTGCTGCACCGGAACGGCGTCGTCATCGGTCACGGTCCAGACGCGGGCGTGGTGGCTATGCCCGAACAGCCAGACGCGACAGCCGTTGGCCACGAGCCACCGCCGCGCCCGCCGGAACCCCGTCCGAACATCATCGGTCGTCAGGTCGCGGGTCAGGCGGGCGTCGCCGTGACTGAACGCGATGCCGTCCACCTGTACCAGACGCGGCAGCCCCAGCACATAGGATACTGACTGGGGGGACACGCGGTCCTGCCAATCGAGATCGCGGTTGCCAACGACGGACACGTCCGCGACGCCACGGATCAGCGCCACGCAGGCATCTGCGTCGCCCCGTCCAAGATTGTCCGCCAGCACGGCGATTCGCTCGACGCCGCGCTCGCTGAACGCCGACAACGCCCGCTGGAGCGCCGGCAGATTGCCGTGAATGTCGGCCAGGACACCCCAGTAGGTCATGGTACGACAGAGGCCGGACGGACGATGTGAACGATCAAGAACGCGGCCCGCCGACCCTGACGGGCTTCGGCTTCGCCCGGTGGCAGTTCAGTCACGAAGTCCTTTTCGAGTCGGGTGATTGTCGGCTTGGACGCGACCACGACGGTGCCTTCGCCACGCTCGGCGGCGCGCAGCAAATCGTTTGCCTGGTAGCGCCTGACGGCAACGCGTCCATCGAGCTGCAACAGATAGTCCAGCACACCCGTGCCCTCGCGCCCGGTCGAGACACGCGTGCCGGACAGTGACGCCTCCATCAGCACCGGAAGTTGAGGGGTGACGGCCGCAACAATGTGCAACGCCCGGTAGAGTTCTCGATTATTCGGGCCGTCGCGCAATGTTGCGCTGACGTAGCCCTGCAACGCCAGGAGCGGCAGCAGCGTCAGCGAGACGAGCAGACCAGCCGTCAGCGGCCGTTCGAGGCGACGCAGCGGCGGCACCGTCGCTACCGTTGCCACCAGTGCGACGACGCCCACGGCTACGGCCACCAGACCTAGCGGCAGGATCGGCGCGACATAACGGCCGTTGAACAGCGGCTCAAACTTGCCGGTCAGTGCCGGCAGCACGACGACGGCCGACAGGACGATCAACGCCGGCGACCAGCAGCGCACACGTGCGGCCACCAGCAGCCCGATCAGCGCCAGCCCAGCATAGACCAGATGGAG
>JBBQBU010000534.1:0-4309 GCA_038318015.1 Chloroflexota bacterium
ATGCTCGCTGATACTCGTCGCCCGCATCGCCGACATCCGCAGCCTCCTGCAACTGCCTCACCGGACAGCAGGCCGCAGTATCAACGCCATCAACCCTACTTGACAAAAGGTTATGCAATCACCCTGCCCTCAGGGGAGCGCCAGCGTCGGGAGGTAGCCGGGGGCGCGGCGCGGCGGCAACGCCTGCTCCAGCGCATAGGCGAGTCGGATCAACACCGGCTCGCTCCAGGCACGGCCCATCAACGTCAGGTTCACGGGCAGGCCAAACGGCGTGTAGCCGGCCGGCATGCTGATCAGCGGGTAGCCGGCTAGCGCCGCCGGCGTCGAGCTGCCCCCGAGCCGCTTGTCGCCGTCGATCTGGTCAATCGTCCAGGCCGGGGCGGCGGTTGGGGCGATCAGCGCGTCAAGCCCGTACTGGTCCAGCACCGCGTCAAGCCCCTCCTGCCGCGAGAGCCGCGCACCGGTCGCCAGTGCGTCTTGGTAGACTTGGTCGGTCAACGGACCCTTCGACTGCGCCAGTTCCAGCCCCTCCTGGCGGAAGTACGGCATCTCGTCGGCCGCGTGCGCCGCGTTGAAGGCGATCACGTCGGCCAGGGCGCGGATCGTCGGGTGGTCGCGCTCCGCCAGATAGGCGTTCAGGTCGGCCTTCAACTCGTAGTGCATGATCTCGCGGACGCTCTTAGACTCAGACATCTGCTTTGCGGTCGGGATGTCGGCCGGGTCCACGATGATTGCGCCGCGCTCGCGCAGCGTGGCAATGGCGGCCTCCACCACGGCGTCGGCATGCTCGCTATAGCCGAAGTACAGTGTGCGTGCCACCCCGATCCGCGCGCCCTCCAGGCCGTTGGCGGCCAGGAACTGGGTGTAGTCTGTGTAGCGGTGGCTCGCGCTGGCCCGGGTCGCGGCGTCGCGCGGGTCTGTGCCGGTCATGCTGCCAAGCACCAGCGCGGCGTCGGCCACGCTCCGGGCGAGCGGCCCAATGGTGTCCTGGGTGTGCGATATCGGGATGACGCCCGCCCGACTCGTCAAGCCCACCGTCGGCTTGATGCCGACGACACCGCTGGCGTTGGCCGGGGACACGATGGAGCCGTTCGTCTCGGTGCCGATGGCGACGGCACAAAAACCGGCGGCGGCAGCCACCCCGGAGCCGGAGCTAGAGCCGCCGGGGGTTCGGTCGAGCGCATACGGGTTACGGCACTGCCGGCCGCGCCCGCTCCAGCCGCTTGACGAGCGCGTGGAGCGGGCGTTCGCCCATTCGCTCATGTTCGTCTTGCCGAGCAGGATCGCGCCCGCCGCCCGCAGTTGCGCGGCGACGGTGGCATCCTGGGCTGGCCGCGAGCCGAGCAGCGCCAGCGAGCCGGCTGTCGTGTCCATGCCGTCGGCGGTGTCGATGTTGTCCTTCAACAGGATGGGGATGCCGTGCAGCGGACCGCGTGACGTGCCGGCCGATCGCTCCTGGTCGCAGGCGTCCGCGATGGCGAGCGCATCCGGGTTCACGTCCAGCACGGACCGCAGCCGGCCATCCAGCGCCGCGATCCGTGCGATGTACGCCTCGACAACCTGCCGGGCGGTGGCAGTGCCATCGGCCATCCACCGCTGGAGGGTGGCGATGCTCGCTTCCTCGACGTTGACCCCCGAGTACCCGTTCGCCATCCTGTTGCCACTCCTCAACCGTTCCGGCTACGCGAAGATGAGTCTACCCTTCGGCTCGGGGATGGAACGTCCGAGTTCACGCGCAGTCGCGATCCACTCATGCGCGACGACCTCGACATTCGCCAGGGCTTCATACGAGGTCGGACCGTCCGCAGCGCAACCCGGAAGTTCTGGAATCTCGGCAATGAAGGCGTCGTCTTCAGCGCTCCAGTAGATGATGACCTCGTATCGGAGCGACCCGTCCGTCATGATGCCAACCCTCCTGCCAGCCGATAGCGCACGATCACGTCCCGAATCTGCCTCACCTGATATGGCTTAGCCTTCCCGCCGTCGCGGGGCTGGAGATTGAGAATCTCGCGCACACCATCTCGAACGTCGATGTGATGACTGCCGCGGATGCGCTCTTGAAAGCCAAGAGCGACAAGCACCTGGCGAAGCTCATCGAACCGGATATTCTGATCAGATGTAGCAGACAAGATCCGCGTGAGAATGCGGCTCGAGCGAGGCATCAGTACAGGGTATCCTCGGCGCTGCTTCGAGTCATCTGAACGGGGCGGTTCGCTGATCGTACCATCGACTCCCCATCGTGAACTACCATGTGGCGACAATGGCACTATGGCAGAGCCGGAGGACGCGCCATGTTCGAGGGCTTCACGCTCACGACGATTGATACGGGCGAGGCGACCATTCGTGTGCGGCACGGCGGCAGCGGCCCGCCGCTGCTGATGCTGCACGGGAACCCGCAGACCCACGTGATGTGGCACAAAATCGCGCCGCGCCTTGCCGAAGAGTTCACCGTCGTCTGCGCCGACATTCGCGGGTACGGCGACAGCAGCAAGCCCCCGTACACGGACGACCACGCGCCCTACTCGAAGCGCGCGATGGCTCGCGATCAAGTCGAAGTGATGCGGCAGCTTGGTTTCGACCGGTTCTCTCTGGCGGGGCATGATCGTGGAGCGCGAGTGTCGTACCGGCTCGCGCTGGACCATCCGGACAAGGTGCTGAAGCTGGCCGTCCTCGACATCATCCCGACGATTGAGCAGTACAGCCGCGCGGATTTCCAGTTTGGGATGCGAACGTGGCACTGGTTCTTCCTGCCGCAGCCGGCCGACTTTCCAGAGCGGGCCATCAATGCCGCACCGCACGTCTTCTTCGAGCGCCGGCCGACCGCGTTCTTCACCTCGGAGGCCCGCGCCGACTACTGGCGTTGCTACCAGAACCCGGACACCATCCGCGCTATCTGCGAAGACTACCGCGCCGGCACTACTCTCGACATGGAGCATGACGCCGAGGATCGCGGCAAGCAGCGGATCACCTGCCCGCTGCTGGTTCTGTGGGGCGCACGCGGCTCACAGCCGAGCTTCGACCATCTGGCGATTTGGCGCGAGTGGGCGACCGATGTGCGCGGCAAGGGGCTGGACAGCGGGCACTTCCTGGCGGAAGAAGCGCCTGACGACACCTACGCCGAATTGCGCGCCTTCTTCACGGCGTAGCACTCAGGAGTCAGGGGATAGTCACCCCGCGCCCGCTGGGGCCGGCGGGCGTGGCCCCTATGCGCGATGCCGCCGTGCCGCTCTCCCCTCGCCCGCGCACGGGAGAAAGGCCGGGGGTGAGGACCATTCCTCGCGTTAGCCGACTGAGGCGCTCGCGCCCGCCGGCCCCAGCGGGCATACTAGACGCTCCGCCCGCAGCGACAGAACGGACCCTACCAGAACCACCGGGCGGAGGACGTGGCACGCTCCGATGACGCCCAAACGCGCGGACAGCGCCGGCTCCGATGGCGCGAAGTCGAGCCAGGTACGAGCGCAGTACGATGCGCTGAAGCGCCAGCATCCGGGCCGCATCCTGCTGTTCCAGCTTGGCGACTTCTACGAGACGTTCGAGGCCGACGCCCGCACCGTCGCCCGCGTCTGCGACATCACGTTGACCTCGCGCGAGTTGAGCAAGGGCGACCGCGTGGATCTGGCCGGCGTCCCCGTGGCCCGCGCCGCGCCGCACATCGGCAAGCTGATCTCGGCCGGACTGCACGTCGCCATCTGCGATCAGGTCAGCGAGCCGGGCAAAGGCCTGGTCGAGCGGGCGGTAACGCGCATCGTGACGCCGGGCACCGTGGCCGAGCCGGGCCTCGTCGCGCCGCACGAGAACAACCTGATCGTGGCGCTAGCCAAGACGCGGGGCGGCATCGGGCTGGCGGCCGCCGACGTGACCACCGGCGAGTTGACGACGACCGTGCTGGACATCCAGGCCGGCCCGCGCCCGTCCGACGCCGACCGCGAGGCCGTCGCGGCGTTGCTGGCGACCGAGTTGCAGCGGCTCGCCCCCGCCGAGTGCTTGATCGCGGAGGCGGCGCAGTTCGCGTGTGCGCTGCCCGGCCACACGACCACGCTGCCAGCCAGTCGCTTCGAGGCCGGCGCTGCCGCCGACGCCGTGAAGCGCCTGTTCAGGGTCAGCGCGCTGGACGGTTACGGCCTGCCCGCCGAATCGCCGGCGTTGGCGGCGCTCGGGGCGCTGGTGACCTACGTCGGCGAGGTCAACCACCGGCTGCTGGCGTCGCTGCGCGAGCCGCGCCCCTACGTGGTCGGCGCACATCTGGCGCTCGACCCGACCACTCGGCGAAACCTGGACGTGCTAAGAACAGCGCGCCACGGCCAGCAGC
>JBBQBU010000535.1:0-4290 GCA_038318015.1 Chloroflexota bacterium
TCGCGGATGATCTCCATGTGGAGCATCCCGAGGAAGCCGCAGCGGTAGCCAAAGCCGAGCGCCACGGAGCTTTCTGCCTCGTAGAGCAGCGACGCGTCGTTCAGTCGGAGCTTCTCCAGAGCTTCGCGCAGCAGTACATACGCGTCATTGGCGGTCGGGTACAGACCCGCGAAGACCATCGGCTTGGCAGGGCGGTAGCCAGGTAGGGCTTCTTTGGCGGGGTTGTTTGCCAGGGTGACGGTGTCGCCCACCTGCAACTCGCGCACGTCCTTGAGGCCCGTGGCGATGTAGCCTACTTCGCCGGCGCTCAGGCGGCCCGTCACGGTCATGCGCGGGGCGAACGCCCCGACCTCGAGCACGGCGGCTTTCTGGTCGTTCACCATCATCTGGATCGTGTCGTCCGGGCCGACCGAGCCGTCCACCAGGCGCACGTAGGCAATCACGCCTTTGTAGGCGTCGTAGTGCGAGTCGAAGACCAGCGCGCGCAGCGGGGCATCAGAGTCGCCCTTCGGCGGCGGCACCCGCGTCACAATAGCCTCGAGGATTTCGTGGATGCCGATGCCCTGCTTTGCCGACGCCAGGATGCAGTCCTCGCCGGGCAGGCCAACCAGGTCTTCAACTTCCTGCCGTACCCGCTCCGGGTCAGCATTCGGCAGGTCAATCTTGTTGATGACCGGGACGATCTCTAGCCCGTGCTCGACCGCGAGGTAGACGTTCGCCAGGGTTTGTGCCTCGACGCCCTGCGCCGCATCAACCACCAGGATCGCGCCTTCGCAGGCTGACAGGCTGCGCGACACTTCGTACGCGAAGTCAACGTGCCCCGGCGTGTCGATCAGGTTGATCTGATAGGTGACGCCATTCTCTGCCGTGTAGTGCATCCGCACGGCCTTGGCCTTGATGGTGATGCCGCGCTCGCGCTCCAGGTCCATATCGTCGAGCACCTGAGCAGACATCTCGCGCAGCGACAGCGTGCCCGTCACCTCAAGCAGTCGGTCGGCAAGCGTCGACTTCCCATGATCGATGTGGGCCACGATGCAGAAGTTTCGGATGGTAGGCTGGGCCACGGCAGCGTCCTGACGGCAGCGCTTTCGAGCGCGGCAGGAATCAAGAATGGTGCTTGACATAGGAGCGCCCGCCTTGCAGACCGCAGACGCGGCTCAGTCGGCGGGCGCTCCCATCGAGTATACCAGAGCCTCGGGCGCGGTCCGTCGAGTTCGCCTGGGGCCGGTCACACGTAGTGCCGCCGCGACCTTGCTGGCCCTTGCTAGAATGTGGCGGCCTGCCCAAGATGGCGTGGCCCAGAACTTGCCATGGCTGCCGCGAGCAATGGCCGAGCGGGAGGATCACCAGGGTGGCTGCACAGCTTCCACCGACAGGCCAGCAGACGACGGGACAGTTATTCCGACGCGTCGTCAACGGTCTGAACGGCCTGGTTGATCGCCAGGTCCAACTCGTCAAGCAAGAGATCTTCGAAGATATCTTTGCCGCGCTTGGAGCCGGCAAACATCTCGGTATTGGTGTTGGGATTGCCGCCGTTGGCGCGCTGATGTTGTTGAACGTCGTGCTGATGATGCTGGTGTTCGGGCTGAACGAACTGGGCGGCTGGTTCATCCCATATGTCGGGAAGTTCCTCGGCTGGATCGTCGTCCTGCTCTTGCTCGCGGCGATCTTCTTTGTCGCGTACAAGTTCGTCAAACGAGGCATCACCGAGATCAAGATTAGTCCGTTGGACGATACCCGCAAGACATTGCAGGAGGACATCACGTGGGCGCGACAGCTGCTGACACGCGACGGGAAATAGAGGAGATCCGCAAGGATATCTCTTCGGCGGTCGGCGAGCTGAAGCGGCGCGTGTTGCGTGTCACCAGCCCGCAGACGTACCTCGAATTTGCCAAGGAGAATCCTGCTGCAATTGTGGGCGTAGGATTGGCTGGTGTCAGCTTGGCAGGGGTGATAGCTGCGCGCTCCATCGCAGAGACGCGGCGGCAGAATCGCCCCAGCGAACGCCTAAAGCGCAACGTGTTGGGAGCCGCCGAAGGGCTTTCAGAGTCGGCGCAGCGGGCCTGGGCAGCCGTGCCGTCATTGCCCTTCGACGTGCATCTTGGGACGCAGGATGCAAAGGACACTGACATCAAGCAACTCTCGATAAAGGGAAGTGATCCGGGCATGATGAAACGGACGCTCTGGGGCGGCCTCGTGGCCGTGATGATGGCTGCCGGCGGCCTCCTGGCACGTCGAATGAGCGCGACGATTTGGCAGACTGCCATGGGCGAAGCGCCGCCCACCAGGAATTTCTAGCCGAGGCCGTCCAGGCCAGCGCCGCTCCGACCCATCAACGGCCACACGACCGGCGAACGCGCCGTCGTGCGGCCACACGGGCACGGATCAGCTTCAAGGGCGGCTGCCAGACCCAACCAGTAGCGCAGCAGCGGTGTGCCTTCGCGTGTCAATTCCGTGATGACCACGGCACCGGCTTGTCCATCAGGCAGCGGCTCGTGCGTGACGGGATCGAGTATCTCGACGAGCAGGTGATCGTCAGCCCAGTGGAGGGCCATCCCCTCCGTGCAGCGGTAGGCCAGAGTCGCGGCTACGTACGGGTTACCCAGGGCACAAGCCGGGCCATTCCACATGCTCCCCGAACCGCTCCCCAAGAGTGCAAAGCAGCTATCGCCGGTCATGGTCCAGCGCAGGCTCGGCAGGACCGGGCTCTCGACTCCACGTACGTCCATGATGTCGCCGACCTGGACCGTGAACGGGCTTGGTGCGCCGCCGTACGAGCGCCAGGGCCGTTCCCGCACCCGTGCGATGCCAGCGGCGACAGCGTGCGCGGCGGGGCCGTCAAGTGGCTGTGCCGACTCGACCATGACGCGGTCGGGGCGGGCGCCGGCCGCCCAGAGCGCCCGTGCCGCCAGATCAGCCTGATGGATGACATCGCCGTCAGTCAAGACACGCGCTGGCCGCGTGGCGTCGGCGTCCGTCCGTGCCCACCACCGTCCGGGGGCCACCGCTAGCGACGCCGTATCGTGGTTCTCGGTAGCCAGTTGCAGTTCGGCGTCGGTCAGGAGCGGCAGACGCCCGCGATCGCGCAGGCCCAGGAACGAGGACGGGTCGATGCCGGCCTCCTTGAAGCGCGCACGGTACCAGGGTGATGCGTCCCAGCAGCGCCGTAGCTGCCAGTGCAGCCGGTGGTCCTGCAACAGCCGCCGCCGCTCAGTGGGCCGGGTCTCCATGCGCCGGGCCCAGCAGCGTGGATTCATGCCCCGCGCGGGCCTCCCCGTTCCGGACGCCGGGGGGAGCGGCCCGGTCTGCCGCCACCGACCCGAAGTGTCGCGTGCTGCGCGGACCGGCGGCAACCCGTGTCGCGTTGTGGCCGGTTTGGCCTGATGGGTGTGCTACGCTCGTCTTACACCTAGAGCGGGCGGCAATGTTCAGCACATGGACACGATCGAACTCAGCGGACTCACGTTCTACGGCTATCACGGTGCGTTTGACGAGGAGCGGCGACTCGGCCAACGTTTCACCGTGCGACTGCGTCTCGGGCTTGACCTTGCGGGGGCAGGGCACATGGACGACCTAACGCAGACGGTCAACTACGCTGCTGTCGCCGAGGTCGTCAAGGAAGTAGTCGAGGGGCCGCCATTCCGGCTGATCGAGGCGCTGGGCGAAACGATTGCCGCCGCCGTCCTCGGGCAGTTTCCGCTGTTGGCCCAGGTCGAGGTGCGTGTCGAGAAGCCTGCCGCGCCGATCTCGGCCTCGCCGACCGCGCAAGTCGCCGTTACACTCACCCGCCATCGGCCTCCCGTGGGTACCGGCGCTATCTCTCGTGCCGCCGACCCAATTGCGGTCGATCAGCCGACCAGGGTGCCATCTGGGAGCGTGCTGGCGGCCAGCGAGATTCGCGCCTTGCTGGTGGCCGACCCGCCGCTCGTGTCACCGATCGCCGACGAGACCGAGCAGATCCAGCCGAACGGCATCGACCTGACCGTTGAGAGCATCTGGCAATTGCGCGGCGTGGGCACACTGGGTGTCACAAACGCAGCACGCATCTTGCCGGAACGCGATCCGGTGCCAGTGGCTTCGGATGGGATGTGCACATTGTCCCCCGGCACCTACATGGTGCGTTACTACGAGACGGTGGCGCTGCCGCTGGACCTGATGGCGTTTGGCCGTCCGCGCTCGTCGCTGCTGCGGTGCGGGGCGGCGCTCCACACCGCCGTCTGGGACGCCGGCTATCAAGGCCGTTCGGAATCGCTGCTGGTGGTCTACGCGCCAGATGGCGTGCGGTTGGCG
>JBBQBU010000536.1:0-4284 GCA_038318015.1 Chloroflexota bacterium
CGGCTCTCGGGGGAGCGGCCCTCCCCCCGGCTCTCGGGGGATCGGCCCTCACCCCGGCTCTCGGGGGAGCGGCCCTCACCCCGGCTCTCGGGGAAGCGGCCCTCACCCCCCAGCCCCCTCTCCCGCAAGCGGGAGAGGGGGAGCATATCCTCGCATCTCGCAACTCGCAACTCCTGGAGGCACGCCATGTCATGGGATCGCCGGGCCATCATCCTGGGCGGCCTCGGCTACGGCGACGAGGGCAAGGGTGCCTGGACCGACTTCCTGGCCCGCGCGGAGCCGGTTCACACCGTCGTGCGATTCAACGGCGGCGCGCAGGCCGGGCACAACGTCGTGACGCCAGATGGCCGTCACCACACCTTCGCGCAGTTTGGGAGCGGTACGTTCGTCCGGGGCGTGAACACCCACCTCTCGCGCTTCATGCTGCTTAACCCGATCCGCCTGCTACGTGAGGACGACCAACTGCGGGCACTCGGCGTGACCGATGCGCTGGCTCGCCTGAGCATCGACCGGCGGGCGCTGGTGACGACGCCGTTCCAGGTGGCGGCCAACCGGCTCCGCGAGATCGCGCGCGGCGACGGCCGACACGGTAGCTGTGGTATGGGCGTCGGCGAGACGATGGCCGACTGGCTGGCGTATGGGGACCGGATGCTGACGGCTGGCGACCTGTCGGATGCGGCCACCGTGCGGGCGAAGCTGCACGACATCCGCGACCTGAAGCTCGTACAGCTTGGCGATCTGCTCCAGACGATGCCCGAATCAGAAGCCGCCGACCGCGAGCGCAGCATCTTCGACAATCCCAAGGTCATCGACGGGAGTGTCAGCGCGTACCGCTACCTGTCGGAACGGGTACGCCCCGTGGGCGACGGCTACCTCGGGGAGTTGCTCGACTTCGCGGGCACCGTCGTCTTCGAGGGGGCGCAGGGCGCGCTGTTGGACGAGTGGCAGGGCTTCCACCCGTACACCACCTGGAGCACGACGACCTTCCAGAACGCCCTGACGCTGCTCTCGGAAGCGGCCTACGACGGCGAGGTCGTCAAGGTCGGGCTGCTGCGGGCTTACATGTCCCGTCATGGAGCCGGCCCGTTCGTCACCGAAGAGCCGATGCTCGCGCCCACGTTCACCGACCCGTACAACGTGCCGAACGACTGGCAGCACGGCTTTCGGGTCGGCCCCCTTGATGCCGTCGCCGCACGCTACGCCATCGGGTTGTCGGCGCGCCCCGACGTGCTAGCCCTAAGCCATCTCGATCAACTCCAGCGCGCCGACAACCCCAGGATCGCAGCGGCCTACCGCTACCTCGGTTCAGACCCAGACGTGGGGCAGTATGTGGCGACCGAGGACGGGCTGATCGTCGGGCTACGGCCGTCAAGCACGCCCGAAGACCTCAACCATCAGGAGCGGCTGACGTGCATCGTGCAGGACTGTGCGCCGGTCTATCGGTCACTGCCCGCCGCCCCCGACGCGCTCATTGCAGCGGTGCAGGAGGCGTTAGGCGTACCGGTCGGCCTCGTCGCCAGCGGCCCAACCGCCGACAACCGCACGTTCCTGCCATCCTGGCCCCTGCCAACTGACGAGTGAACCAGCGCCGCGACTCGGAGTCGTTCCGATCCTGCCGCCCCGAGGCGCGCGATGGTTGCCCGTCACGGTACCGCACCGCGCCACGATCACCGGCCACGCTGCGAAGAGCGCGGGCGCAGGCGGCTAGGCTCGAACGGTCGCAAGTCGCTGCTACGGGCGGCCCCGTCCACGATCAACTCGGCCAGCGCCTCGCCGGTGGCCGGCCCGTTGAGCACCCCCCAGACGCTGTGCCCCGTCGCGACGTACGCGCCGGCGACGCCCGGCACCCGCCCGATCAGGGGCAGGCCGTCGTCCGTGACCGGACGGTAGCAGGCCTGCCGCGTCAGGATGGCCGCCCGCGCAAACGACGGCGCAAGCTGCTCGCAGACCAGCTCAAGCTGCTTAAGCGAGTGTGGGTCGGGCTGCACATCGGCAGGATCGGCCGGCAGTTGGTCCTGTGCGGCGCTGTACGCCACGTATGTCGTGCCGTCGGCGCGCGGGAAGACCTCGGGTGTCAGTACCGCCCCGGTCGGCGTCTGGTACTCCAGAAAGAGCGCCTCCGGGGGCACGCTCTCGCCCGTGTCGTAGATCAGGCTGTGCCCCTTGTACGCATGGATTTCCGGCAGCGGCAGCCAGCCTGCCGCTACCGCCGACCACGGCCCCATCGCGACGACCACGGCGTCGGCCTCGACGGTGCTGCTCTCGCCGTCGTACTCCACCGTCACGCCCTGCGCGGTGGTACCGGCCTCGTCACGGACGATGCCCGTGACCTGCCCAATCTGGAGCGTGGCCCCGTGCGCCTGTGCCGCCCGCATCAGCGCCTCGGTGAACAAGCGCGGGTGCACCATCGCCGTCGTCTCGGTCGTGCCAAACTGCCCGGTGACGGCAACGCGCTCAGAGAGCCAGGAGCGGCTCGGCCAGCGGCGCGTGCCCTGTCCCGCTGTCGTACCAGAGACGGAGTAGCCGCCGTAGGTCGCGACCCGCTGGTAGCCCCAGTCGTCGTCCAGTTCATCGGCAAGTTGCGCGTGCAGCGCGAAGCTGCGCCGGGCCAGCCTGTCGAGCGGGCTGCCGGCGCACCAGTCGAGCGCCAGGAACGCCCCGGCCTTCCCAGACGATGCGCAGGCCACGCCGCGCCGCTCGATGACCGTCACGTCAGCGCCGCGCCGGCTCAGGAAGTAGGCGGTCGAAGCCCCGATCACGCCAGCACCGCAGACGACTACTCGCATTCGCACCGCTCCCACAGGCTGTCCCGTCAGCATTGGTTGTACACAGCCGGGCCTGCTCGCTCACCTGTCACTGACCACGTGAGATAATGGACATCAGGGGGGAGCATGATGGCGAAAGACTTCACGGCAGTTGATATCAGCAACGCGCCCGACCTTCTCCGTCTTGCTGAGGAGGTACACCGCACCGGACAGCCGCGCCTGCTTCGACGCGACAATGAAGACCTGGCCGTCCTCACTCCCATTGCCATCCCTCTAAAGCCCCGCAGTAAGCGCAAGAAGACAGCAGCTGACCGAGAAGCATTCCTCTCGTCGGCTGGCGGCTGGACAGGTAATGTTGAGGTGGACGCCTTCCTGAAGGAGAACTACGAGAGCCGCGACCGCTCCTCTCGTCCGCCTGTTGAGCTATGAGCTATCTGCTCGACACTGACGTTGTCGCCGACTGGCTCAACAATCGACCCGAAGCAGTGCGCCTGCTCTCAACCCTGGAACCTGAAGGACTGGCCATCAGCCTCATCACTTACGGCGAAGTCTACGACGGTATCTACTATGGTCGTGATCCGCGTGCCGCTGAACAGGCGTTCTTGCGCTTCTTGCGTGGCGTGACTGTACTCCCACTTACTCGCACGATCATGAAGCGCTTCGCACGCATCCGAGGGTCGCTCCGCAGCCGGGGACTCGCCGTCCAAGATCCTGATCTACTGATTGCCGCCACGGCGCTCACCCATGACATGACGCTGGTCACACGAAACCTTCGCCACTTTCAGCGCATCCCAGACCTAGCGATCCTTTCCGAGTCCTGAGTTCCTTCCCCTCACTCTGGGCGCGCAGCCGCGCGGCCGGGGCAAGGGTCAGGCGGGCAGCAGGTACGCGGCCAGGAACGCGATGCTCTCGGTACAGGCCTGGGCGACAGGCGTCGGCTGGGGCGCCGTCAGATCGGCGCTGGTGATGTCGCGGTCGAAGACATGCGGGGCACCGTCCAGCGTGATCAGTGTGGCCGCCGCCCCGGCCGCCGTCAGCGCATCCCGCATCAGCACTGACTGCTCGTACGGCACGTCCGTGTCGGCGGTCCCATGTACCAGGAGCGTCGGCGGCCAGTCGGCATCGACGTTCTGGATGGGGCAGACCGGCCCGAACGCCGCCCGGTCGGTCAACGGGTGCGGGCCGAAGACGTGGGTCGGCCAGGAGCCGCGCTGCCGCGTCCAATAGTAGAAGCGCATTCGGCCCAGCGACGTGGCAAGGTCCGGCGCGGAGATCGGATCGGTCCCCACACGGCTCCAGGCATCTTCATCGGAGATCGCCGGCATCCGGTTGTAGAAGTCGTCCGGCTTCGCGTACCAGTCACCAGCGATGTCACCGTAGCCGTAGTATGAGACGATAGCCGTTGGGCGCGGCGACACCATGAACCCGGACATCAGCGCAAGGTAGCCGCCCGCCGATAGCCCCACCACGCCGACGCGGGCAGGGTCCAGCCCGTGCGCCGGCCCCTGCTGTTGGACCC
>JBBQBU010000537.1:0-4273 GCA_038318015.1 Chloroflexota bacterium
CGTGACAACCACAACCGGTTGTGGTCGGCCAGGGCATCCGTGAGCCGGTCCCCGTGGGCGCGATCAGCGTGACCACAAGATGTTGTGTCTACTTGAGCATCGACCACAACCGGCTGTGGTCGGGGTACCTGGGTAGTTACCAGCTTTCCAGAATCTTGCAGGGCACCCGTTCTGATGTTGTGGCGACAAGGCCCACTGCCGCAGCCCGTATACTCCGCCGGCACTTCGATTCAGGAGTACACCTGTCGTGGTCAGTCGGAACGCCCTCGTCGTCGGTCAGTCAGGCGGACCGACCGCCGTCATCAATCGCTCACTCCTGGGCATCATTCGCGGGGCGCTGGCCGCCGACCATGCGGTTGGGCCGATTCTCGGGCTGCGCCACGGTATTGAGGGGCTGCTGCACAGCGACGTGGCCGACTTGCGGCAGCAGTCACCGGACCTCCTGGCCGCGCTCGCCGACACGCCGTCCAGCATCCTCGGATCGTGCCGCCACAAGCTGGCTGATGCCGAACTCGACCGCGTCATTGATGCGCTGCAGGGGCTAGGCGCGCGGTACTTCCTGTACATCGGCGGCAACGACTCAGCTGACACCACACACCGCATCTCCCAGGCGGCGCACGCCCGTGGCTACGACCTATCCTGCATCGGCGTGCCGAAGACGGTGGACAACGACCTCGCCATCATGGATCACTCGCCGGGGTACGGCAGCGCCGCACGCTTCCTGGCGCTAGCCGCCATGGAAGCCTCGCGCGACACCGAGTCGATGCGCCGCAGCGACCCGGTCAAGATCCTGGAGGTAGCCGGCCGCCACGCCGGCTGGCTGGCAGCGGCCTCGGCGCTGGGACGCCGCCAGGACGACGAAGGGCCACACCTCGTCTACGTGCCGGAGCGACCCGTGAGTGCCGAGGACATCCTGGCCGACGTGGACGCGACCATGCGCGCCCACGGACACGTCGTGATGGTGTTGTCAGAGAACCAGCCGGAGCCGAACGGCCACGTCCTCGGGTCGAACGGCCAGCCACGCCACGTTGACGCCTTCGGCCACGCCTACTACGACAGCCCGGCCGAGAGCCTGTGCCGCGTGATCCGCGAGCGCCTCAACCTCCGCGCCCGCTTCGAGAAGTACGGCACCCTCCAGCGGATGTCGATAGCCTGCCGCTCCGAGACGGACGCCGCCGAAGCCCTGGCGGTGGGTGAGGAAGCAGTGCGGCTGGCTGTGTCTGGCGCGACGGACATCATGCCAATTCTGGTCCGCGAGGCAGACGACCCGTATCGCTGGGGGTTGGGAACAGCACCGTTGGCGGCCATCGCGAACGCGCAGCGCAATCTGCCGCTGGAGATGATTCCCGAGCCGCGCGGCTGTGCGACCCAGGCGTTTCGCGAGTACGCGACGCCGCTGCTCGGATCGCCGCTGCCGCGCCACGCCCGGCTAGCCTGACCCGCGCAGCGACAGCACACCCACGGTGCGCCCACGTTCGCCGCCGCCGTCATCGGGCGCACAGGCGCGGCCCCGAGGGCCACGGTCGAGTCAAAGCAGCATGCAGAAGGGGCGAGGACTGGTGTCCTCGCCCCTTCTGGTGCAAGTGGCAGCGTGCGCCCCTAGCGGATGAACAGCGGGGCCAGCACCAGCGTAATGGTAGCCAGCAGCTTGATGAGCACATGCAGCGACGGGCCGGACGTGTCCTTGAACGGGTCGCCCACCGTGTCGCCGACAACGGCTGCTGCGTGCGCCAGCGAGCCCTTGCCGAGCACCATGCCAGCGTCGTCCTTCAGGTTGCCCGACTCGATGAACTTCTTGGCATTGTCCCAGGCGCCGCCGGCGTTGTTCAGGACGGTCGCCATCAGGATGCCAGCCATCGTACCCACCATCAGGAACGAAGCCATCGCCTCGGCCTTCAGGAAGACGCCCACCACGACCGGGAAGACGACGACCAGAATGCCAGGCAACACCATCTCGCGTAGAGCCGCCTTGGTGGTGATGTCCACGCAACGAGCGTAGTCTGGCTTGACCTCGTAGGTCATGATGCCAGGGTTCTCGCGAAACTGGCGGCGCACTTCCTCAATGATGTCACCAGCCGCCTTGCCGACCGCGCGGACCGTCAGGGCGCAGAAGAAGAAGACCAGCGTCGCCCCAAGGAAGCCCCCCACAAAGACGTTGATATCAGTCAAGTCGATGGGGATGTGCAGCTTACCCGTAATCTTTTTCACTTCGTCAAGGTAGGCACTGAACAGCAGGAACGCCGCCAGCGCAGCCGAGGCAATTGCGTACCCCTTTGTCAGCGCCTTCGTCGTGTTGCCCACGGCGTCGAGTGCATCCGTCCGGTGTCGGGTCTCCTCGGGAGCCTGTGCCATCTCCGCGATGCCGCCAGCGTTGTCCGTAATTGGCCCGAAAGTGTCCATCGCCAGGATGTACGCCACGGTCGTCAACATACCCATCGTGGCGACAGCCGTGCCGTAGAGGCCACCGACCTCCTGGGTCACGGCGATACTCGGGTTGTAGACGGCCCACTGCGCACCGCAGTAGTAGCTCGCCAGCAGCGCCGCAGAGATGACGAGCGCCGTCGGGCCGGTCGTCTCAAGGCCGACCGCAAAGCCGGAGATGATGTTCGTCGCAGGGCCGGTCCGCGAAGCCCGTGCGATCTCCTGCACAGGACGCCAGCCGCCGGCCGTGTAGTACTGCGTCAGGTACACGAAAATGACGCTTGTTCCCAGGCCGATCAGGCCGGAGGCGACCAGCCACCAGGACTTCAGCATGAACATGGTCACGCCGATGATGCCGATGGCGCAGAGAATGGTCATCGTCCAGTAGCCGCGGTCCAGCGACGCCTGGGGATTCGTGACCTCGGCCTCACCAGCGCCCACCACGTAAATGCCGACGATGGACGCCAGCAGTCCGACCGAGCGGACCACCAGCGGAAAGAAGATCCAGGCCGGATCGTTCGTCGCCACGTAGATCGCGATGCCCAGGATCATCGCGCCGATGTTCTCGGCGGCGGTGGACTCGAAAAGGTCAGCACCGCGACCAGCACAGTCGCCCACGTTGTCGCCGACCAGGTCAGCAATCACGGCCGCGTTGCGCGGATCGTCCTCGGGAATGCCCGCCTCAATCTTACCCACGAGGTCGGAGCCAACGTCTGCGGCCTTCGTGTAGATACCGCCGCCCAACTGGGCGAACAGCGCCACGAAGCTTGCGCCAAAGCCGAAGCCGACGATCAGGAACGGGGCCAGGTCCGGCCGCGTGAACCCACCGTAGGCCGCGAAAATGCCGAGCACACCCAGCGAACTGAGGGCCACCACCAGCAGGCCCGAGACGGCCCCGCCGCGCAGCGACACCTGGAGCGCCTCTTTCAGACTGCGCGTCGCAGCAGCAGCCGTGCGGAGGTTCGCCTGCACTGAGATCCACATACCGATGAAGCCGGCCACTGCCGAGCAGGCCGCACCCACCAGGAACGCGACGGAGGTCCGCCACGCAAGCTCCGCAGCCGACACGTCCCCAACGGGCGGCGCGATGGCCCCGAGCAACACCCCCAGCAGCACCGCCGTCACGATCGACAGAATGCCGATCGTTCGATACTGCCGGTTGAGGAACGCCATCGCGCCCTCGTAGATCGCTGCCGCGACCTCCTGCATTTCGGGGGAGCCCTTCGGCCTCCCGATAACGTCCCGCGCCAACATCACGGCCGCAATGACCGCGATCATGCCCGAGAGCGGGACCAACCAGACTATACCGCTCATCAAACCTCCTTCGTTGGAGCCCGACACCTGACGCAGCGCCGCACCAGGCACCACGCAGTATGGCCGATAACCGAAACATCCTTGCCACGGCATGCCACGGCCAAAGGATCGGAGTGCCGGTGAGCACCAAGCTCGCCCGGCAAGCCTCTCCTTTGCGCGTGGTCAGTAGACCTCACTCGCAACTCTACGGGGTGCCGCTACGCACGCAGGTGGTTCGTACAGTGCACACTCGGGAGGCATGATGAGGATGCATAAATCCAACTGCCCGAGAGCTATGCCCAGAGGAACACGTGAGCGAGAAGCAGACAGAACCAGGAGAGCCCCAGCAAGGTCAAGCAAGGGCTGATTCTACTGACGGTTGTCCGGCCTATTCAAGCCCTGCCGGCACCTTGCAGCAGCATGGTCAGGAGGGCCATCCGCACATACAGCCCATTCTCGGCCTGTCGGAAGCAGGCCACGCGCGGATCATTCTCCAGACCAAGGGCCAGTTCCTGGCCACGCGGCAACGGGTGCAGCACGATAGCCCGATCCTTCATCC
>JBBQBU010000538.1:0-4239 GCA_038318015.1 Chloroflexota bacterium
CGTTCTGGGCAATACTGGGAGCCAGCGTCTGAAGGCCGGACGAACAGATGCCAGCATCGTTCACCTGTTGGGCCACTCATCGAGATAACCGGAGGGACTCGGCGCATGCATCGTCGTGAGCTTATCAAGCGGGGCGTGGGACTGGGCGTTGGCCTGGGGATGGGCCTCGCAGCGGCACCGTTCGGGGCCGGCGTGGCCTGGGCTGAAGAACAGTGGGTCCAGACGTGGCAGCCGGCCGAACTGTGGTCGAACAGTGGGCCAACGGCAGTCAGCTTCGGCACCATCCGGCCGTTCACCTACCTGCGTATCCACGGCGAAGTCGAGACCAGTCGCCTGTACGTCTATAACCCGAAGACCCAGAACTTTGCGTACGTTGATGCTGGCCTTGTTGGCCCGAGTGCGCCGCCGTCCGCCGCCTACCTCCAGGGGCCGCAGGTACTCGCAGCGATCAATCTGCCGGCGCGGGCGTCGGGCACGGCCAGCATCTACCGCGAGCCGCTGACTGACGAACTGGCCTGGGCGCTCGACGCCGAACACAACGAGATCCTGATGGTGAAGGATCTTGTAGAGGCCGAGGACGGCACGCGCTGGTATCGGCTGCAAGATGGCACATTCGCATTGGAAGATCAGGTCCGGGTGCCGGCCAGGATCACGCCGCCGGCCGGCAAGTGGATCGACGTGACGCTGCCCGGCCCGACGCTGGTCACCGCCTACGAGGACGGCAAGGCGCTGTATTCGGCGATGGCGATCCACGGGATACAAGACTGGGAGACACCGCTCGGCACATTTACGATGCTGCGGCGCGTCGCCAATGAGCGGATGCGCGGGCCGGGCTGGGATGTCTCAAACGTGTTGTTCACCCAGTACTTCACCTGGGACGGCGCGTCGATTCACTACAACTACTGGTCATCGAACTGGGGCTATTCGGGGAGCCACGGTTGCCTGGGCATGAACTACGCCGACTCGCTGTGGTTCTGGGAGTGGGCGACGGTGGGCACGCCAATCGACATCCACGCCTGACCGTCCCGCGCGGTCCTGCCGCCGACAGAAGCGCCCCTGGACCGTGTTCGGTGCAGGGGCGCTCGCTTGCGTAGACCGTTGCGGCCTGCTTCCCGTTGAGCCGTGCATCCCGTTCCCTGCCTGCAACTCCCATGGTCATCCCGACGCAGGGATCTCACGGCTGCAATCTCGTCAGCGTGAGATCCCTCGCAAGCTCAGGATGGCAATGGTGGCGTGACGGGTTCCACCGGAGGGGCACGGTCGCAAGCCACGCATGAACTATGAAGCGGCTCCGCTGCACCGCATCCCCGTGTCGCTACTCGCCCGAGACTACGGCGCGGGCGTCGGCAGTGAGAAGATGGATGGCGGCGCAGGCTTGACGGCAGGCGTCGCGCCCGGAGCAAAGACGGGCTTCTCGGCCGGCTTTTCAGCGGGCCTTTCCGCCGGCCTCTCGGCAGGTTTGGCGGTCGGCTTCGGAGCGAGCGGCGCAGTCGTTGGCCGGGCCGGCGCTGCCGTAGGCGCGGCGGCCGGGGCAGCATCTGGGGCCACGGTCTGCTGGATGGCGCGCGGCCTGTCGGCCGGCTGGGGCGGCGGGGCAGTTGGCCGGGCCGGACCCACGGTCGGCGGTGCGGACACGTTCGGCCGCTGCTGCGTCGCGGAGCCGCTGCCCGACCCAGACGACGGCGCGCTGGCATTCACGCCGCCGGTCGGCAGTCTCACCGGCGTCACGTAGGTGGCGACGAGATTGCGCGGCAGCGGCGGCTCTGCGCTGGAGGCGAAGGCCGGGTCGTTCACGAGGTCGTAGACGTTGCGGGCGGCCGTGGACATGGCCGAATACAGCGCGTCAATGTCGGTGATGCCGTCCGACAGTAGCGCGATCACGAAGGTGGCGCGCGGGCCGTAGACGATGGCGACGTCGTGCGCCGCGCCCTCCCAGTTGCCCGTCTTGTTCGCCACGACGGCTTCCGGTGGCATCTGCACGGGAATGCGGTCGCGCACTTGCTGACGGGCCATCAAGTGGACCATCTCGGCGCTCGTCTCGGGGCTGACCGCCTGCCCCCGCGCGATCAGTTCTAGCAGGCGGGCCATGTCGCCGGCCGAGGTCTGGAGGTCGCCACCTTTGATGTACGTCAGTTCCAGGCCGAGCGAGAGCATGTCGTCGTTGATGCGCGGGCTACCGATCTTCTTCGCCAGCATGTACGCGCCCGAGTTGTCGCTGAGCGTGACCATGCGTTCCAGCGCGGTACCGATGGTGACGCGCGTCCCCACCGGCCAGGGCAGCGACCCGAGGTCCATCGACGCGTCCTCCGACGAAATGGTCATCTCGTCGTTCAGGAGAAGCAGGTTCATGTCGCGCAGTTTGAGCACGTCGTACATGACAGGGAGTTTGTAGAGGCTGGCCGCCTGGAACGGGAACCGCTCGTTCAGGTTGACGCTCTGGCCGGTCGCCAGGTCCTTGACGGCGATGCCGAAGCGTCCGGGCACACCACGGAATGGTGCAAAGACCGCCTCACGCAGCCGTGCTTCATTGACGATCCGGGCATCCGGCGTGGGCGCGGACGCCACGGCCGGTGCCTCGGTGGCCTGGACGGGCACGCTCTGTACGCGGGCCACGGTGCCATCAGCGTTGAGGACCGGCGTCGGCACGGTCACGTCTGGTGCCGGCGTCGGGGACGGCATCAACAGAAACAGGGCCAGGCCCAATGCGAGGCCGGCCACGACAATCGGCCAGACGAATCGCTTGACTGGCGGACGCTGCGGGACGACGCGGCGCGCCTGTAGGGGTGGCCGTCGTCGGGGGGCAACCGCTGAGATTGCTCGCTCCTCAAGAGAACTTCGTGTGTGGACCGTATAACGACGGGCGGCAGAAAAGCGTGCCTCATGGTCGCAGGACGTGGCCCGTTGCTGCACCGCAACACCTGTCAACGAGGCCATGCCGGCGCATCACCTGCTTGCCAGTATATGCCCACAATTGCCCACCGAGCCATCAAACGCGCATCACAGCCGCTTGCCGACGGGCACAACGGCGGGCGGCAGCATCGGCGTCGGGCACCAACAGCCTGCCTCTGGCACACGACTTGCACCAAGAAGCGCGCCGGTAAGGCACCATCCCCGGCAGCGATCCAGATGTCACGTGCTGTGTGTAAGTGTGCGAGGTGGCGTGAGCGAGGCCGTACGCATCCCGGGGGCGACCTATCGCCTCCAGTTCAACAAATACTTCACATTTCAAGACGCCCAGCGCCTCGTCCCGTATTTGGACGATCTTGGCATCACCGATCTCTACGCGTCGCCCTTCCTGAAGGCCGGGCCGGACAGCCTGCACGGCTACGACGTGTCAAACCATAACGAGATCAACCCCGCCATCGGCACCCAAGAGGAGTTCGCGGCGCTGGCGACGGCGCTGCGCGGGCGCGGCATGAGCCAGCTCCTTGACGTGGTACCCAACCACATGGGCGTCGGCTCAAACCTGAACGATTGGTGGAACGACGTCCTGGAGAACGGGCCGATTTCCACCTACGCACCGTACTTCGACATCGACTGGTCGCCGCTGCAAATCGAACTGCACAACAAGGTGCTGCTGCCGATCCTGGGCGACCAGTACGGGCGCGTTCTCGAGAGCGGCGATCTGCAAATCCTCTTCAGCGACGGTGCATTCTTCCTTCAGTATTACGAACACGTCTTGCCGATCACCCCGAACAGCTACGCCATCATCCTGGGCGGTCCGTGCGCCCGCGTCGCCCAGGTCCGGTCACCGGACAACGACGGCCTCGTGGAGCTCCAAAGCGTCCTGACGGCAATCTCTCACCTGCCGACGCATCATGACCCCTCGCCCGAAGAGATCGCGGAGCACAACCGCGAGAAAGAGGTCGTCAAGCGGCGGCTGCACGCCCTGGTCCTGGCCGACCGCGAGATCCTGGACGAGATCGAGTTAGAAGTTGGCCGGCTGAACGGACGAGTGGGGGACTCGCGCAGCTTCGACGCCCTCGACAGCATGCTCAACATCCAGGCGTACCGCCTCGCGTACTGGCGCGTCGCGTCCGAAGAGATCAACTACCGGCGCTTCTTTGACGTGAACACGCTGGCAGCCTTGCGGATTGAAAACCCCGACGTCTTTGCCGCCACGCATCGGTTGATCTTCAGCTTCCTGCGCGACGGGTACGCTCACGGTCTGCGCATTGACCACCCAGACGGCCTGCTGGACCCAGCCGAATACTTCCACCGCCTCCAGGCCGTGCACCG
>JBBQBU010000539.1:0-4227 GCA_038318015.1 Chloroflexota bacterium
GCCGGGGGGGTTGGGTGGTTTTGGTGGTGCCCTGGCTCAATCTACGTTTTTTGGTAAGGGGGCGCGCCGGGCGGGGCGGGGCCCGCAACCATCTATGGTCGATGCTGGGCAGGGTGCCGGGTCGGCATGTGACTGCCGCCACGGCCAGTCCCTTAGCGGCGGGCGCGCTCCCAGCCCTCGCGGATCTCATCCCGCAAGTTCTCCCAGGAGTCGCCGCTGCCCATGCTGCCATGCGAACGGCGAATCTCAGGCTCGGCATCCTCGAACTTCCGGCCCGCGAACTGCTTGTCGTTGGCCGCCGTAAAGCCCGTCCGGTAGTTCGTCTCCGCGTCGTCGAAGGTGCGGGTATCAGCCGTCGCGCCGGTCAACCCGGCGCGTCGTCCTTCGAAATGCTCGCGAAACCCCTCGCGATTGCGCTGGTAGTTCTCGTCAACGTCCACGCGCTCCTTGCGGATCGTGTCGGAGATCGTCTCGCGCTCAGTCACCACGTCGCGGTCGATGACGACCTCGCCGGTGACGAACGTCTCCTTGCGCGCGACGGCCTCCTCGCCACGGATCGGCACGCGGATCGTGCCTTCCTCAAACGCGTCGCCAATCTCGCCTTCGCCGACACGCCGGTCGGGAACATCGACGCGGTTCACGCTGACCTCTTCGCGCCGCAACTCGACTGGGACGTTCACCTGCTCGGTGACGACATCCTTCTTGATGTCAACCGAGCCACGCTCGCCCTGCCGCTTGTCCACCGAAATCCGCTCTTCCATGATTGGGACACGGATGTCCTCGTCGCCCATGGCACCGGCGCGGCCCATGTCACCCATCGCACCGGTGCGGCCAGTCTTTGCTAAACCCTGATGCTGCCGGAAGCCGTCCTGACTGAAGTAGAGCCGGTCGTTGTCGAAGCGATCAAACGACGACCGCGGGTACGATTTGCCACCGACATAGACGTTATCGTTGTCCCACCGGTCAATCGTCCCGACGCTGCGGTCGTCAGTGCCGTACACATGCATACCGCGCTTCAGCTTGTCGAACAGGCCCATTCGGGGACTCTCCTGAATCGTAGTCGTCCTCTACAGTGAAGGCTGCTGCCACACGTAGGGGTGGACGGCGGCTGTGGTCCCACAGCCACGCAGGAGAAGTAGGCAGGCACCGTGCCACGGCAGAACGGGCGGTGGGCAAAACGGTGCCAAACACCTCTTCAAGAACCCGAAAATAGGTACACGTGCACATATCCAGCATGGAGATACGGGCACCTTACTCCGTGCCGTCAAGTCCGATGGGCCGGTTCATCGTGGGTTCGTCGCTGGCCGCGCGACGCCGGCGCCTGCTCGGCCCGGGGTCTGACCCGACGACACCGCGCACCGTATCGTCCTCGATGGTGACGCGCTCGCGGCGGACGGTATCCCGCACCTGGGCGATCTCGGTTACTCGGCGCGTGCGGATGCGGACTTCTTCGACTAGCATCAGGCGCTTCTGCACCACCAGTACCTCTTCCATGACGGGCACGACGTACCAATCGCCTTCCTGGCGCGCCACCGACGGCACGTTGAGCGGTCGGTTCATCGGGATGCGCTCGATGTCCAGGTCGTCGCGCGTCACCGGTTGCTCGACTGTCTCTTCCACCTCATCTACCAGCTTGTGTACCCGCACCTCGCCCAGGCCCACGTCTTCGACGGCAGCCTGCAGGCGCTCTTCGTAGATCGGAATGCGTAACTGCGACCCTTCGTCAAGGCTGTCTTCTGTGCCTGCCACGTGGCCGGCGACACGCCCGTACGCCGCTTCGGTCGTCAGACCGAGGCGCACCTCGTGCGGGTTCGGCACCTCGTCAATCATCCCGGCCGGGATTCGGACGAGATCCTCGCGGTACCGCACGGCAAGATACGATAGGTTGCCGGTGCCCGGCTGCACCACGACCTCTTCAACCGTACCAAAGCGGCCGTCCGTCGCCTCAACCGACGCCCCGGGCTCGACGCGCATCCCGAAAAACATGGTCCTGCCTCCATCCAGCAGCCGCGCGCCCGTTTTCGGGTCATGCGGTGGCTGTGCCGACGCTCTGTGCGACGTGCACTGCGGCCACGGAGGCAAGAGATGTGCCTCTCTCCTGAACAGCGGCTGAAGAGCGGCTGCCAGGGTAGGTCTGCGTTCCATCTGGAGGCCAGGCCACGGTGCAAATGTTCACTACCGTCACGCGGTGACATGTATCATGAAGCCAGAAGGTGCAGTCGTGGCCGGTTTCCCTCAGCCATGCCGAGGTTGAGCGAAGGCGGTGCCCAGGCGTTGTCACGGTCGTGTCAGCGGCCCCTGCCCCTGCTGCACGGAGGTGGCGCACCATGATGAGCGGCCCTATCACCCGGTTGATTCGCGACCGGGGTTTTGGATTCGTCCGCACCGAGAACGGCAGCGAGATTTTCTTTCACCACTCGGCGTTTCCGCCCGGGGTGTTTGATACGCTGACCGAGGGCCAGGAACTCGAGTTCGAGATTGAGATTGACCCACGTGGCCGTGGTGAGCGAGCGCGTGATGTCCGACTCATCAGTAACTAGGCGGCCCGTGTCGCGGCTGATGAGCACCCGACAACCGCAACAGCTCCTCCGGGTCGAGGTCTACTCGCACGGCGGCTGGTGGAAAGACAGCACCGGCCGAACCGGGCAGATCTCACCTGAGCAGTCGAGCAAAGGTCCGATGGCGACCGTCGCGGCCGTCGCGAACAGTTTCGGCGTGGGCGGCTGGCAGTTGACCGACATGGTCAGCGCCAAGCACAACACGTATATGCTGTCGTTCGCGTTGGCAGCAGCACCCGAAGACGCCCACCAGCCTCCGGCCTCGGCAGCGACGGTGCGGCGCCCAGTCTCCACCAACCTCGGCTGAGACCGCCGCGCTGCACGAGCTTCGGCGGGCGTATCAGGGGTGCGCCCGACGACGAGGCTGAGGATATCGCCGCCCGGGAGCGCCGGCTCGCGAGTGCGCCCTCAGCCCCGGGCAGCGTGACGCTGCAAGCCACAGTCGGTCCGAAGGGCAGGCCGTCAAGCCGTCAGGGCGTGGACGGTCCCCAGTACCCGCAGGTTGAGGTGTTCGCCCGCGCGCGGCACCGCGTAGCCCGGCGGGCGTGCCGTCACGACGGTGCCATCGACCAGTCGCAGGCGCACCAGCGCGTCGTGCCCGAAGTAGCTCACATCGAGCACCAGGGCCGCCACGTCCTCCGGTGTGGATGGGCCGCCGAAAACGATCTGCTCAGGGCGCACTATGATCTCAGCCGAGCCTGACCGCATGCCCGACCCAACCGCAAGCGAGCCGAGCGCACAAACCGCTCGGCCATCCCGGATCTCAGCCGGCAAGATGACGGCCTCCCCGAGCGAATGCGCGACCTCGGCATCCACCGGCCGGCGGTACAACTCGGCGGGGGATGCCACCTGCGCCAATTGGCCGCGCCGCATGATCGCCACCTGATCGGCAAGTGACAGCGCTTCGGCCTGGTCATGCGTCACCAGGATCGCCGTTGCGCCGGCGGCTGCCAGGGTGTTGGCGACTGCCCGGCGCGTCGTCTCACGCAGGCCCGCGTCGAGCGAGGCGAACGGCTCGTCCAGCAAGATCACCTTCGGTTCGGGAGCCAGCGCACGTGCAAGTGCCACGCGCTGCTGCTGCCCGCCCGAGAGTTGATGTGGATACCGCCGGCCGTGGTCAGCGTCTAACCCAACGAGTTCGAGCAGTTCCGCGACCCGCTGGACCTTTGAACGGTTGTCTCCGCGCAAGCCGAACGCCACGTTCGCGGCGACGGTCAGGTGCGGGAACAGCGCGCCCTCCTGGGCCACGTACCCGATCTCGCGGCGCTCCGGCGGCACCGAGCGCCCGCTCTCGAACAGCGGGCGCTCGCCCAGGCTGATGGTGCCAGCGTCCGGGTTGTCGAAACCGGCGACGAGGCGCAGCAGCGTCGTCTTGCCGCAGCCGGACGGGCCGAGGATCGCCATGAGCGAGCCGGCCGGCACGTGCAGGTCAATGCCGTGCAGCACCCGCGCCGATCCGTAGGAACGGACGACGCCGACGATGGTCAGGTCGAGCATCAGGTCGTGGACCGACCTGCCTGTGACGTTTGGCGCGTGAGAAAGTACGTCATCGGCACGGAGATGATAACCATCAGCGCGGCGTACGGTGTCGCCGCGCCGTAGGCGATGCTCTCGGCGTGACTCCAGAAGCGCGTCGCCAGCGTCTGGGTGCCGATGGGTGACAGCAGCA
>JBBQBU010000540.1:0-4225 GCA_038318015.1 Chloroflexota bacterium
GTCGGCAGGATCAATTCGCCCTGCTCCCAGAACGCGTCGAAGCTCGGCGGCGTCTCTCCGATGCGTTCCAACTGTGCCGCGAGGCCGGCGTAGATGTGGCGCAGCCAGCCGTCCGGCGTGCGGCCCTCGGTGAAGGGCTCCGCGACGCCTAGCCGCTCGGCCAGCCCGCTGAAGATGGCGTACTCGTCGCGTGCCTGCCCGAACGGCGCAACAGCCTGCTGCATGGCGAAGACGTGGGCGTCTTCGGACGAGCCGCCGATGTCGTTGCGCTCCAGCGTGATGGTGGACGGCAGCACGATGTCTGCGAAGCGGGCAGTCGGCGTCCAGTACGGCTCATGCACGATCAGCGTCTCGGGTCGGGACAGGGCCGCCTGGAGCCGGTGCAAATCCTGGTGGTGGTGGAACGGGTTGCCGCCGACCCAGTAGACCAGCTTGATGTCGGGGTACACGCGGCGCTCGCCGTCGAAGTCATATTCTGTGCCGGGGTGCAGCAGCATGTCGGCGATGCGCGCGACCGGGATGTAGCTGCCGGTCGGGTTCTGGCGCTGGGGCAGGCCGGGCACATGGACGCGCGGCGGGAGCTGGCCGACTTGCGCCAGCGCGCCGAGCGAGTAGGTGTAGCCGCCGCCCGGCAGCCCGATCTGCCCGAGCATCGCTGCCAGCGTCAGGCCCATCCAGACCGGCTGCTCGCCGTACTGGGCGCGCTGCAATGAGTGGCTGACGGTGATGACCGTGCGGCTCGTCGCCATCTGCCGGGCCAGCCGCACGATGGCATCGGCCGGCAGGTCCGTGATCGCGGCGGCCCAAGCTGCCGACTTCGGCTGTCCGTCTGACTTGCCCAGCACGTACCGCTCGAACTCCGGGTAGCCGACCGTGCAGCGCTCCAGAAACGCGCGGTCCACCAAGCCCTCAATGACCAGCGTGTGTGCCAGTGCCAGCATCAGCGCCACGTCGGTGTTCGGGCGGATCGGCAGCCAGGATGCGACGAGGGCATCGGGCAAGTCGTCGGCGAGTGGGCTGACCAGCACGAACTGGGCACCGCGCGCATGGGCCGCTTCCAATGAGTGCCTGACAATGTGCCGACCCGGACCGCCGCTGCCGACCATCGCGTTCTTGATGGCCATGCCGCCGAACGCAACGAGTAGCTCCGTGTGTTTCACAATGCTGGCCCAGGTGACGGCGCTGCGGGCCTGCATCATCGGTGCGAAGACGCGCGGCAGAATCACGCTGGATGCGCCGGCGCTGTAACTGTGGACCGAGGCCGTGTAGCCGCCGATGCAGTTCAGGAAGCGGTGCACCTGACTCTGGGCGTGGTGGAAGCGGCCGGCGCTGGCCCAGCCGTACGAGCCGCCATAGATGGCGGCGTTGCCGTGGGCCTCGCGGACGCGCGTCAGCTCAGCGGCCACCAGATCAAGCGCGGTTTGCCAGGACACCGGCACGAACGGCTCCAGCCCGCGCCCGCCGCCCGTACCTGGCCCGCCGTCGAGCCATCCCTTGCGTACCATCGGCTGGGCGATGCGCGAGCGGTGCCGGGGCGACTCCGCGATGTTCCCGAGGATCGGGGAGGGGTCAGGATCGGGCGCGTACGGGCGCACGGCCAGGGCTGCACCGTCCCAGCGTGCTTCGAACGGCCCCCAGTGCGACGTGTGCATCTTCCAGCCGTCGCGTTCGGTGGGTGCCGTTGGTCGCGTCCGGTTCACTGTTTCGTGGGCGTCAGTCATCGCGACCCCTGTCGCCCTACAGCGGTCTTCATGGGAATTGATCTCCATCTGAGCGCAGTCCCCTTGCCTGTCATTACCTGTCATTACCTGTCATAACTCGGGATGACAGAAGTAGACAGGGGACAACCATGCTGCAATCCGCTGTATGCAGCCGATTCATGCGCGGGGAACACGGCTGTCGTGCTCACACTTCTCATTGAGCCAACCGACGCTGGTTGCTATCGTCCGTGAGTTGTGACAAAATCCGATCAGGTTTGTAAAGTATGTTTGCTGCCGCGCTACACGCGGTCATCTGAAGCAAGCGCACGGTCAGTTTGGCGTGCTGTACAATGATATCCATCGGCTTGGCCCTATACTCGGGCTGTATTCTGATTGTTGCAGGCTCGGGCGCGCACTGCGCCGGGGCGTTTGCGGGGTAGCGGTTGGACGGGAACACGCAGGTCGGGCGGATTGTGGCGCGGGAGCACGCAGCATGAGCGTCACTGCGGTGCCCCGCTCGCGGCTGGATCATCTCCAGTGGCTCGAAGCTGAGGCGATCTACATTCTGCGTGAGGTCGCGGCCACGGCCCAGCGACCGGCCCTCCTGTTTTCGGGTGGCAAAGACAGTTGCGTGCTGCTCCGGCTGGCTGAGAAGGCGTTTCGGCCCGGTGCTTTCCCGTTCCCGTTGCTGCATATCGACACGGGGCACAACTTCCCAGAAGTCTTGACCTTTCGTGACGCCCGCGCTGCCGCCCTCAACGAGAAGTTGCTAGTGCGGTCGGTCGAGGATTCGATGGCGCGCGGCACCGTGAAGTTGCGCGACGAGCTTGACTCGCGCAATGCCGCGCAGTCGGTGACGCTGCTGGAGGCCATCGAAGAGTTCGGCTTTGACGCGCTGATCGGCGGGGCGCGCCGCGACGAGGAGAAGGCCCGCGCCAAAGAGCGCATCTTCTCGTTCCGCGACAGCTTCGGCCAGTGGGATCCGAAGAATCAGCGCCCGGAGCTGTGGGATCTGTACAACGCACGGGTCCATCCTGGTGAGCACCTGCGGGTCTTCCCGATCTCGAACTGGACCGAGCTTGACGTCTGGCAGTACATCGAGCGCGAGAAACTGCCTTTACCGGACCTGTACTTCGCCCACCAGCGCGACGTGATTCGCCGGCGCGGGCTGCTGGTGCCGGTCACGCCGATCACGCCGCCGCGCGCCGGCGAATTGATCGAGCGGCTGTCGGTGCGGTTCCGCACGGTGGGCGACATTAGCTGCACCTGCCCGGTCGCCAGCGACGCGGCGACGGTGGACGACATCATCCGCGAAACTGCCGTCGAGGACGTGACCGAGCGCGGGGCCACGCGCATGGACGACCAGACATCGGAAGCGTCGATGGAGCGTCGGAAGCGCGAAGGCTATTTTTAGGCCCAGATGTGAACCCGCTGGGAGATGACGGATTGCCGACCACGATGACCGACGCGCCGCTGCCCCATACCGCGATCGAAGACCGCGGCGTCCTGCGTTTTATCACGGCCGGCAGCGTTGACGACGGCAAGAGCACATTGATTGGCCGTCTGCTCTACGACACCAAGAGCATCCTCTCTGACCAGTTGTCGGCGCTGGCGCGGGCCGGCGAGCGCCGCGCGGCTGGCCGCCCGACGCTGGACCTGTCGCTGCTGACGGATGGCCTGGAAGCCGAGCGCGAGCAGGGTATTACCATTGATGTGGCCTACCGGTACTTCGCGACAGCGCGGCGGAAGTTCATCATTGCCGACACGCCGGGCCATGAGCAGTACACCCGCAACATGGTCACCGGTGCCAGCACCGCCGACGCCGCCGTCATCCTGATCGATGCGACGCGCGTGGTGGACGGCGAACTGTTGCCGCAGACGCGCCGCCACACGGCGCTGGCGCGGCTGCTCGGCATCCGTCAGATCGTCGTCGCCGTCAACAAGTTGGATCAGCTCGGATTCTCGGCTGAGGTGTTCAACACCATCGTCGCCTCGTACCGCGCGATGGCGGATCGCCTGGGGCTGACCCAGGTGACGGCGATTCCGGTATCCGCGCTGCATGGCGACAACGTGGTGACGCGCAGTTCCGAGACACCGTGGTATCGCGGTCCGGCGCTGCTGGAGTGGCTGGAGCAGGCACCGAGCCAGTTCGAGGAGAACCAGTTGCTCGCGGCACCGTTGCGTTTCCCGGTGCAGTACGTGTTGCGCGGCTTCGACGCCAACGAAGGCGGCGCGCGTGGCTACGCCGGGCGAATTGGCAGCGGGACGGTGCGGCCGGGGCAGGCGATCCGGGTGCTGCCGAGCGGTGCAACTGCTCGTGTGCTGACGGTCGGCACGTTCGATGGCCCGCTGGACGAGGCCCAGCCGGGGCAGTCGGTCGTGGTGCGCCTGGACCGCGAGCTTGACATCTCGCGCGGGGACTGGCTGGTGCCGGACGACGAGGCGGCCCAGCCGGCGCTCGTGCAGGAGCTTGCAGCCGACCTTGCCTGGCTTGACAGCGGACCCCTCGCGTTGCAGCGCAAGCT
>JBBQBU010000541.1:0-4203 GCA_038318015.1 Chloroflexota bacterium
GAGAGGCCGACCATGAGCGAGGTCGTCTTCGAGTTGTTCTGGCGCTGGCTGTTGATCGGTGCCCTGGCCTTCGGAGGCGGTCAGGCGGCGCTCTCCCTCGTAGAACGGACCGTGGTCGCGGACACCGGCTGGCTGACTCCGGCGGACCTGTCCACGGCAATCGCCTTCGCCTTCATGACGCCGGGGCCGGTGTTGATCCTGGCCCCATTCGTCGGATACCACGTCGCCGGCCTCGCCGGTGGGCTTGGCGCCGCGCTTGGCGTGTTCCTCATCCCGTGGTTCTTGGCTACAGGATCGGCGCGTGTCCTGCGCGCGGCGACGCAACAGCCCTGGGTTCGGGCGTTCGGGCTCGGCACTGCGCCTGCAGTGGTGGCGCTGCTCCTGGTAAGCGCTTTCGACGTGGGACGCGCCAGCTTCATCGGGTGGCCGACCGTCACCATCGCTGGTGCAGCGTTGATGGCGACCAAGCGCCGGGTGCATCCGGTCCTGGTACTCGTTGGTGGTGCGGCCATCGGTATGCTGCTGAGCCTATTCTCGCCGTGAGGCAAACAGAGATGTCGCGCCTGAGTTCCGCATGGGAGCGATTGTCCAGCGATGTGTTTCCACTCGGTGTTGCCGTACATTACGTGGCCCTCGTGTTCTAGGTGCATCCCGAACCAGCGCGCTTCTGGCGGGAGTGAGTAGCTAGTAAGGACTCAACTGCTCCGAGAAGGCGAGCGGAGTGTCGGCGAACTCGTGGAGGGCACGGGCCGACGGTTAGCCGGCCATGTTGACGCCGAGCGCCTTGCCGATGCCGTAGGTCACGGCTGCCGCCGCCGCGCCGATCAACAGCATGCGCACGCCGCCGAACAGCGCCGGGCGGTCGCTGAGGCGGGCGGCCACCGCGCCCACGGCGAACAGCGACAGCCCCGACAGTACGATGGACACGACCACCGCCATGCCGAACGCCAGCAGCAGGAACGGCATCAGCGGGATCAGCGCGCCGGCCGCGAACGCGCCGAACGAACTGCCGGCCGCTCCCAACGGCGACCCGAGTTCATCCGGGTCAAGCCCAAGCTCCTGGCGCGCCATCAAGTCGAGGGCCACCGCCGGGTCTTCCATGACGAGCCCAGAGATGCGCTCGGCGTCTTCGGGTGGGACGCCCTGCGCCCGCAGGATGACGGCGATCTCCTGGCGTTCGGCCTCCGGCTCCTCTTCGATCTCGCGGCGCTCCATGTCAAGCGCCGACTCCAGTATCTCCCGCTGCACCCGCATTGACACGTACTCGCCGGCCGCCATCGAGAACGCGCCGGCCACCAACCCCGCCACGCCCGCCAGCACGACGACGTGGCCGCCCAGGTCCGCCGCGGCCATACCCAGTACCAGGCTGAAGTTGGACACCAGCCCGTCATTGACGCCGAAGACCGCCGCCCGCAATGAGCCACTGCGCCCGCTCGACCCGTGGTGCCGGCGGATAGCCGCCAACTCGATGCGCGCCCGTGCCACCTCCGCATGGTGGTCATGGCTGACCGTCGCGGCGGGCGGCGACAGTGGCTCACGGTGGGGCAGCGGCTGGGGTTGCTGCTTGGCGTCGGGCTGGGTCATCGGCGGCGCTCCCGTGCGGGCTGCTACGTACCAGTTTGGACGGCGTAGTCGGGTGGTGGCGACGCTCAGGTGGTCGGCGTCAGGCGCAGCGTCGCTTCGGCGTGCGCCTCAATGTCGGCGCGATCCATCCACAGCGGATGGTACCGCCCGGCCAGCCAGTCTGGGAACTGGTCGGCGTAGTGGGGGCTGGCCGGGTTGCCGGCGTTGCCCGCCGTGTTGACCCCCTGCGCCTGATTCGTCTCGGCAAGGTCGGCCAGGAAGCGATAATGCGGCCCGCCGGTCGTCCAGAAGCGGTCACGGATGGCGTAGCTGTTCTGGTTCAGCACGCCGACCCCGCCGGGGCAGGGGCGCGGGCCGATGTCGAATAGCTCCGCGAAGACCGGTCGGCCCGCTGAGAGCGCGTGCGTGAGCTTCAGCGGGTGCAGCCGTCCCCAGGCCCACTGCTGCCAGTCGTCGCCCAGGTGCTCGCGGAGCCAGCCGAGGGCGTCAGACATGGCCGCGCGGGCCTCCCGCTGCACGTCGTCCTCGCCTTCGAACCACCCGAAGTCGCCGTCCAGCAGCAGGTCGTGGGCCACCGCGCCCGCCGCGCCCGCCATCGGGGCGTGCAGGTGAGCAGGGAAGCGCGCCGCCGCCACCCGCGCGCACCAGCGCCACCAGAACGTCGCGAAGAGCGACGCCGCGACGCTGCCGACGGTGTACCGGCTGTCCCAGCGCCGCAGCAGGCGCGCGACACGGGGCAGGTCGGCGCTGACATTGGCCCGGGCATCGTCACCGGACGGCGCACCGGCCAGCAGATCGGCCAGCGCCGCTTTCAGCTCGGCCGCGCGCTCCGAGTAGACATCCTGGTGCATCGTCCCCATGTCGGCCAGCGTGAACGGTGCCTTGACCGTCTCGCCCTCGGTTAGCAGTGCCCGAATACGTCGGCCTCGGTAGCCGTCGCCGTACGCGCCGGCCAGGGGGTAGGCGCTGCCAACGGGATGGGGCCGCTGGTTGGCGGAGGCGATCCAGCCGCGCGGCGGGTCCGCTTCGGCCGGCAGGGCATCGAACGGCACCGGCTCCTGCCAGGCGTCGTCGGGGTTGGCGGGCGAGCGGTAGCCGCGCACCGTCCGGCCCCGGACGGGCATTCGGCCGCGCATCTGGAACCCGATGTGCCCGGCCGTGTCCGCGAAGCCGGGGTTCTGGCCGGAGAACTGCCAGACGCGGTGCGTCTCGCGGGCTTCGGCTGCCGTCTGCGCGGCGTTCAAGTCCAGGCCGCCGGTGATGCAGTCGCGCGGGTCCAGGCCGACCCAGCGCAGGGCGAGCGGCGGGTCGCCGGCCAGGTCCACCGAGGGGACCAGATGGTTGACAAGCGGGCCGCGCGGGCTGCTGCGGATCGTCAGGCGGATCGAGTCTGCGCCCCGCACGTTGATGGTTTCCTCGCGCCGTGACAGCGCGGCCCAGCCGTCGCCGTCGCGCACCTCGTCGGGGTTGGCGGGGTTCAGTTCCTCGGCGTACAGGTCGCGGTTCGACGACACGTTGTTCGTCAGCCCCCAGGCGACCCCGCGCGACCGCCCGTTCTGGAGCGTCGGCACGCCGGCGTCGGCGATCCCGATAGCATCCAGCCGGCCGCCAACAAGGTGGATCTCGTAGCGGGTGGACGGCTGGTAGTAGGGCACGTGGCCGTCGCTGGCGAGCAGCGGGGCACCGCGCGCCGAAAGGCCCGGCCCGACCGCCCACTGATTGCTGCCGAGCGGCTCGGCCGAAGCGTCCGGTCCGTCTCCCCCTCTCTTGCTTGGGGGGACGGGAAACGTGCCGGGGCTGCCGTCCGGGTGTCCCGGCACGATCGACTCGTATGGCGCTTCGACGGACAGGAACCGCGCGGCCAGTTCCGCCGGCAACAGTCGCTCGGCCGCCTCACCGATCACGATGTTCTCGATCCGGCCGCTGAACTGCCAGAGACTGGCGCGGGCAATCGTCACGGTATCGACGGCGCGCCAGGGGGCGAACGGGATGCCCAGTACCTCGAACTCGATGGGCAGGCGGTCCCCGAAACCCGCGACGGCAGCGTTCACGCCGGCCGCGTACGCTTCGAGGGCTGCGCGCGTCTCGGGCGGGTGCTCGGCGTGTTCGGCTTCGGCCAGTTTGTGGAACTGGAGGGTGCGCGCGGCCTTGTCGTTCGCCACGCCGCCGGGGCCGAGCACCTCGGCCAGGGTGCCATACGCCCAGCGCCGCCGGTACTCAAGCTGCCACAGCCGATCTTGCGCCACTACGAACCCGAGGCCGGCGTAGGCGTCCGTCTCGCTCTCGGCGAAGACGTGCGGCACGCCGTGCTGGTCGCGGACGATCTCAATGGGGCGGCCGGTCGGGCTGGCGAGGCTGCCGGCGGTCTGGGGCAGGCGGGCGGCCAACTCCTGGCGGATCAGTCGTCGGAGGCTTGCCGCCGTCAGCTCGTTCGCCTCGGCGACCTCGGCAAGCGGCCGGTCGCTCTGGAGCGCCGCGACCACGAGTGCGCGGCGGTCCTGCGCGGTGCGCGCCCGTGCGCGTGGGCTGACCTGTCGTTCGCCACCTGCCACAATTGGCCTCCACGTTCGGTGCTGGGTGCTGGGTGCTGGGTGCTGGGTGCTGGGTGCTGGGTGCTGG
>JBBQBU010000542.1:0-4188 GCA_038318015.1 Chloroflexota bacterium
GCGGATACGCCGGTCCCAGGCGTGGCGGTCGAGCGTCATCGTCGATCATCCTCCGGTCGCTCACAGCATAGTCGCGCGGGAGCGTACGGCATCGTCGCGGTGCGGGCGCGCGTCCGACGCCCCAGCATTATGGCGTACCCCACCCCCGTCCCCTCGACTGTCAGAGGGCGAAGGCCGGGGGTGAGGAGGGAGGCAACAATCCGCGCACCCTGCGGAGGATGCGACCGTCAGGAGCAGGCCACAGCGGCGCTGGCTGGCTGCCGGACGGGTAGTGCCTCAACGTCGGTGCCACCGGACGGGCCAGTACCGTCGTCGGCCCGCAGCCGGCCGAGCCAGAGCAGCGCCATCACCGCCAACCCCAGCGTCATGACCGCCCCGCACATAGCGACGAGGTGGAACCCCTCAATGAACGCCTGCCGCGACGCCATCAGGAGGGCCGGGCCGAGTTGGTCTGATAGCTGGCCGGCCACCCCCACCGCGCCGCCCAACGTATCCCGCGCGATGGCCGCCGCCTCCGCCCCGACACCCGTTGGCACCGCTTCGGCCACCTGCCGCCGGTACACCGCCACGCCGATGCTGCCCAGCACCGCGATGCCCAGCGCCCCGCCAAGCTCCGCCCCCGTCTCCGAGATGGCGGACGCCGCCCCCGCCCGCTCCGGCGGGGCCGCCGCAATGATGATGTCCGAGGTCAGCGTCATCGCCATGCCGAAGCCCGCCATCATCAGGCCGTTGGCGACCGCCACCAGCAGCAGCGAGTCCATGCCCACCTGTGACATCAACCCCACTCCCAGGGCTACCATGCACATGCCGGCCGCGACCAGGATGCCGGGGCGACACCACCGGACGAACAGCGGTGCCAGCATCGACCCCACAATCGACGTGATGGCCCCCGGCAGCGTCCACAGGCCAGCCTCAAACGGCGACAGCCCGAGCACCAGTTGGAGATACTGCGACGAGAACAGGTACACGCCGAAGACGGCGAAGATGCCGATGGTGTTCGTGGCGAGCGATGCGCTGAACGCCCGGTTCCTGAGGAGCCGCAGGTCGATCAGCGGGTCTTGAAGCTGCCGCTGACGGCGCACGAACAGCCACCCGACGAGCACGCCGGCCAGCACTGCGACCACGGACACGCCGTCCAGGCCGGATTCAGCGCCGTGCTTCACGCCATAGATCACGAGCAGCACGCCCGCCAGCGACATCGCCGCACTGAGCAGGTCGAGCCGCCCTGCCGCCGGGTCGCGGAACTCCGGCAGGATGACCGGGCCAACCGCCAGCAATAGCGCCATCACCGGCACCGCCAGCAGGAACACCGAGCCCCACCAGAAATGCTCCAGGAGCAGCCCGCCGACCATCGGCCCGATGGCTGACCCGACCGAGAAGCTGGAGATCCAGACGCCGATGGCAACGGTGCGCTGCCGCTGGTCCAGGAACATGTTGCGGAGCAGCGACATGGTGGACGGCATCAGCGTCGCGCCGGCCACGCCCAGGATCGCCCGCGTCACGATCAGCATCTCGGGCGTGGTGGAGAATGCCGCCAGGATCGACGCGGCAGCAAAGGCGGTGGCCCCGATCAGCAGCAGCCGCCGGCGCCCGATGCGGTCCCCCAGCGTGCCCATCGTGATGAGCGAGCCGGCGATCAGGAACCCGTAGATGTCCACAATCCAGAGCAACTGGGCGCTGCCCGGCCGCAACTCGGCGCTCAGGGCTGGCAGGGCCAGATGCAGCACTGTCAGGTCCATCGAAATCAGCATCGCCGGCAGCATCAGCACCGCCAGGCCGACCCACTCACGGCGTCCAGCCCGGCGCATAGTCGCGTTGTTCATGACAGCGTGTGGCCTCCCGCTGGGGGAATTGTGACCGTTCGGGCGACGCAGAGAGGGAATTCGCGCCGCCGACAACCACACCACCGATGCGTTCAGTGAAACAGAACAGATGTTCAGCTCAGCCGATTGGCGGCCTGTCTGGGTCGTTCGCCCGCGTGTGGAACGCGCGCCATCAGCGCCACGGCAGCGACGCCACCACACTGATATACGATGCTTGTCCTAAGACAGATATGACAAATGACTCCTCGGCTAGTTCTGGCGTGTCCCTGTCTCGGTAGCATTCGAGAAATGGCACGTCGGATGGTATGATCGGTCCATTGGACAGAGACGCCCACACCTGAGGAGGCGAACCGCATGGCGCACGGCTTTACGGGCAGGATCCTGCATGTTGACCTGACGGAGGGTCGGCATTGGGTCGAAGAGCCCGACGACGCGTTCTACCGCAAGATGATGGGTGGTCGGGCACTGGTCGCCCACTACCTGCTGACGCTCGTCCCGCCGGGTGCGGACCCGCTCGGTCCGGAGAACATCTTCGTGATGGCTCCTGGCATTGTCACCGGTTCGACGTTCTCAGGGCAGGGGCGCAACGGCGTTGGGGCGAAAAGTCCGCTGACGGGTGGCCTGGGCAGCGCCGAGGCCGGCGGCTACGCTGGTGCTGAGTTGAAACGCGCGGGCTACGACGCGGTCGTCGTGCGGGGCAAGGCTGCGAAGCCGTGCTACATCTGGATCAACAACACGACCGTCGAGATCCGCGACGGGGCGAACGTCTGGGGCCTCGACATCGCGGAGTCCGAGCATAAGATCCGCGAGGAAGTGGGCGAGAAGACTGCCCGCACCACGCTGATCGGCCCGGGCGGTGAGAATCTCGTGCGGTTCGCTTGTGTGGTGAACGACATCTCCCACTTCGCCGGCCGCACCGGCGTTGGCGCGGTGATGGGGTCTAAGAACCTCAAGGGGCTGGCGATCAAGTCGAAGGGCGCGCTGCCGGTCAACGACAAGAAGCCGAGCCTCGACCTTGCCAAGTGGATGACCGAGAACCTGGACCTGACCTGGCACTTCCACGATGTTGGGACGGCCGGCGGCCTGCGTGCGCTGAGCCTGGCGGGCGGCCTGCCGACGTTCAACTTCCAGGAAGGCTCGTTCGAGGGCAACGAGAAGATCACCGGCACCACCATGCGCGACACGATCCTGATCAAGCGGGATACGTGCTATGCCTGCGCGGTGCGTTGCAAGCGGGTCGTCCAGGTTGAGGACACATCGCGCGGCATCTCGGTTGACCCGATCTACGGCGGCCCCGAGTACGAGAGCCTGTCGGCCCTCGGCAACAACTGCGGCATCGACGATCTCGTTGCGCTGGCGAAGGCGAACGAGCGGACGGCTGCGCTGGGCCTGGACAGCATCTCGACGGGCATGGTCATCTCCTGGGCCATGGAAGCCTTCGAGAAGGGCGCGCTGACGAAGGACGACTTCGGCATGGAGTTGAACTTCGGCGACGCGGACGGCATGATGGCGATGGTTGAGGCCATCGGCAAGCGGTCCACCCCGCTCGGCGACCTGCTGGCCGAAGGCTCGTACCGGGCGGCTGAGAAGGTCGGCAAGGGTTCGATGGACTACGTCCATCACGTCAAGGGCCAGGAGTTCCCGCTGCACGAGCCGCGCATCAAGCATGCGCTCGGCATGGGCTACATGGTCTCCCCGACGGGCGCGGACCACATGCACAATATGCATGACACGGTCGGCATGAGCGAAGGCCCGTTCATGAACCGGATCCGGGAGTTCAACCCGAATCTCAAGACGATTCAGGCGCACGGCTTCGACGAGAACAAGCTAGAATTGCACTGGTCGTTCACGACCTGGCGGCATTTCTGCGACTCGGTGGGTCTGTGCCACTTCCTGCCGTACTCGCCCTCGCAGATGGTCAGCGTCGTCAACGGCATGACCGGCTGGGACGTGGACATCAACGAGATCTTCGAGGTTGGCCGGCGCACGGCGACCATCGCGCGGATGTTCAACCTGCGCGAGGGGCTGGATTCAACGACGGACACGCTGCCGAAGCGGTTCTTCGAGGAGTTCCGCAACAACAACTCCGCCACCGGCAAGCCGCTGGACCGCGAGGCGACCTTTGCGGCCTTGAAGTGGCACTACAAGCGCAACGGCTGGGACGAGAACGGCGTTCCGACGCCCGAGACGCTTGCCGCGCTTGGCCTTGAGGAGTACGCGGGGGCGCTAGCCGCCAAGGCGTAACCCCGCCCCCTGCCGCCTCGACGCATGAAGAAGCGGGCGCGCCAGGGCACAGGGGCGGGGGGGTGTGTGAGAAAGGGTGTGTGTGGTGATAAGGCGGGCGGGGGGGGGGGGGCCCGGAGGG
>JBBQBU010000543.1:0-4178 GCA_038318015.1 Chloroflexota bacterium
GGCTTCATGGCCAGCATCGCCGAAGGTATCGCCGGGCCGAAGATGCAGGCCGACTTTGACACCTCGCTCCAGAACCTCAAGCGGCTGCTGGAGCAGGCACAAGCACCCGGCGGCTGAGATCAGCGCCGGCGGGGTCGAGGCTGGGCTTGCAGCCGGGTCAGGCGTCGAGCGGTCGCGGCCGGGGCACCCGGCGCGTGGTCGGGCCAGCCAGCAACCGCAACAGGCGCGGGCGCAGGTACGCCGCCACACCCAGGAGCAACACGATTCCGAGCAGCGCGACCATCAGCAGACCGGCCAGCGGCAGCAGAGCCTCACCGTTCGCGGCATCAGCGCCGAGCGACACCGTCTCCAACATTCCCAACTCCATGATGCTGCTGCCAACGCCGACCAGCAGCATTGTCGGCAGCAGGTCGCCAAGCACCGCGACAATCAGGAAAGTCCGGAAGCGCAGCCGCGTCAGCCCGACGCCGTAGCAGAGGATGTCCCAGAGCGGGGCCAGCACCAGCCGAGCCAGCACCAGCGCGCGCCAGTTCCCCAGCCTACCAAGCAGCGGCTCAACGCGGGCCAGGGCGCCGGCACCCAGCAGCCGCACGACGATCCGCCGGCCGAAGCGGCGCGCGATCCAGAAATTGATGCTGCCCCCGAGCACGCTGCCGCAGACGCTGAACGCCACGCCCTCCCAGAAGCCGAAGAGCGCGCCAGCCGCGAACCGCAACGGCGTGCCGCTGATCGGGGTGACGACGACGGTGGACGCCTTCAACAGCACGAAGACGATGGGCGCGAACGGGCCGGCCGCCTGCACCAGGTCTTGCAGACGTTCTGGCCCGACTAGGTGGATGACCACGAAGATGGCGACCGCGCTGGCGACGACGCCGGCCAGCCCAAGCAACGCCGAGAGCCGGACGCGCGCCCGATCCGCCGGGGTTGGCGCGTCATCGACCAGCACGGCCAGGGCCGCCCCCGGCGCGTCATCAGCCAACCCGGCCGGGGCCAGCCCCGGGGCCACGACTGGACGCTCTGGGTGCGGGTGGTCAGGCTGTGCCATGATGCCCTCTGGTCGCCCGTGGTGGGCCGGATGCGGCCAGCAGCGGCGCGCGTCGGCCGCCACGGATGATGATGACCGAGATCTGCGGTAGGTTGGCTACATTTCAGAACGCGCGCCGGGTCGGCAACGGGCCGGGTGGTGCGCCGCCGTGGCCTGGGCAGGGGCAGGTGCGCGTCCGACAAAGCGGCTGCCTGATGCCTGCGCCAAGTACCATCAGCAGACAGGCTGCGTGAATACTGCATGAGGCACCGGCTGGCCGACCTGTCGGGCATTGGCGTCGGCCAGTGTCTACATCAGCGGCCGCCTGCTCCAGAAGGGTACGCTGTGACTGCTGGACCGTGGATCTTTGACGGGCGCGTCGCCATCGTGACGGGCGGCGGCCGGGGTATCGGCCGGGCCACCGCCGAGCTGCTGGCAGGTGCGGGCGCACAGGTCGTTATCTGTGCGCGGTCCCAGGCCGAGGTGGATGCCGTGGCAGCGGCGACGTCGGGCGTGCACGCGCTGGTCGGCAGCGTCGCGGACGAGGCATTCGTCGAGCACCTTGTGAGCACCGCCGTTGAACGGTTCGGCCGGCTGGACATCCTGGTCAACAACGCGGCCATGCTCGGGCGGCAGGTGTTCACGGACCTGACGCCGGACCTCTGGGACCGGGTGATGGCGGTGAACCTGCGCGGCGCGTACCTCTGTTGCCGCGCCGCCTTCCGCCAGATGTCGCAGCAGCAGCCGGCCGGCGGCGGCATCGTCAACATCTCGTCGTTGAGCGGTGTGCGCGGGCCGGAGAAGTTCCCGGGCCTCGCCGCGTATAACGTGTCGAAGGCGGGCATTCTGGCGCTGTCGGACATCCTGGCCGTGGAGGGGAAGCCGCACGGCATCCGCGTCAATACCGTGTCACCCGGCGCGGTGGAGACGGCGATGTTGCGGGAGGCCGGCCACGGCTTGAAGGCGCTCGCCACGCCGGAGGATGTCGCCCGCACCATCGCGTTCCTGGCCAGCGACCTGTCATACCCCGCAACCGGCGCGAATATCGAAGTGCTATCGAACGCCTAGCGCGCGCCACTACCACGTCATCCGGCCGAACCGGGGCCAGTGCTCGGAGGACCGACGACCGGGTATGGAGACTTCCTCACTTTTCGTCAATCTCGTGGCGGCGCTTGCCGTCGCGTTCGTGGGTGCCGTCGTCGCGGTCAAGCTCGGGCAGTCGCCACTGATCGGGTACATCGTCGCGGGCGTCGTGATTGGGCCGTACACGCCGGGCTTCGTCGCCGACCAGCACGATGTCGCGGCGTTGGCCGATGTTGGCATCGTCTTCCTGCTGTTCGCGGTCGGGCTGCACCTGTCGCTACGCGACCTGTTGCGGGCCGGTCGGGTGGCGATCATCGGCGGGATGGTGCAGGTCGTGCTGCTGCTGATGGCCGGCTACGGGGCCGGGCGGCTCTTTGGCTGGCAACACGTCGAATCGCTGTTCTTCGGGGCGGTCGTCGCCATCTCGTCCACGACCGTCCTCAGCAAGGTGCTGGAGGAGCGCGGCCAGACGGGTGCGGAGCATGGGCGGCTGGCGTTCGCCTGGGCCACCGTGCAAGACTTGGCGGCCATCGCGTTGGTGGTGCTGCTGACGACACTGTCACGCGGCAGCGAGAACCTGGCCGCTGACGTGGCGTATGAGTTGGGGCGGGCGGCGGTGTTCCTGGCGATCCTGATACCGGTCGGCCTGTACGTGCTGCCGGTCCTCTTCGAGCGCGTCGCCCTGATCCGCAACCGCGAAGTGTTCATCCTGTCGGTGGGGGCGGTGGCACTCGGGGCGGCGTACACGGCGTCGCTGTTCGGCATCTCGATTGCGCTCGGGGCGTTCGTTGCTGGCGTCGTCGTCGGCGAGTCCGACCTGTCGCACCAGATTCTTGGGGAGATTGAGCCGCTGCGCGACATCCTGGCCGGCCTGTTCTTTGTGTCGGTCGGGATGCTGGTGGACCCGCTGTTCATCATCCAGAACGTGCCGCTGGTGGCGGCTGCCGTTGTGCTGATCGTGCTGGTCAAGGGCATGGTCATCGCGGTCATCGTGCGGGTGTTCGGCTTCACGGGGAGGACATCCCTGCTGACGGGCGTCGTGCTGGCCCAGGCGGCAGAGTTGTCGTTCTTGCTGGCATCGATCGGCACGGAACTCGGCACCGTCAGCACGGCGGCATTCAACACGATGCTCGCTAGTTCGGCCATCAGCACCATCGTGGCACCGTCGCTGCTGTTCGCCGCGATGCCGCTGGCGCGTCGGCTGGACCGCTCCGGCCGGGGGGACCTGGGCGAAGAACTGTCGCTTGAGGAGATTGGGCGTCGGCGCTTCGCGATCATCTGCGGGTTCGGGCGCGTCGGGCAGGTCATTGCGGAGGCCCTGGACCGGCGCGGCGTGCGCTACGTGGTCATCGACCAGGATCCGCGCATCGTCCGTGGCCTGCGCGAGCGCAAAGTGCCGGCCTTCATCGGCAACGCCGAGAACCCGATCCTGCTGCTGCGGGCCGGCGTAGACCGCGCCCACGCGCTCATCGTCGCGATGCCGGACGCACTGGCGGCGCGGCGCATCGTGGAGCAGGCGCGCCAGCACCGGAAAGACCTGGACATCCTGGTCCGGACGCACAGTCTCGCGGAGGCTGCCACGCTGAACGAGCGCGGGGCGACCGAGGCCGTGCATGGCGAGATGGAATTGGCGCTTGAGATGACGCGCCACACGCTGCGCCACTTCGGTGTCAGTTCGATGGAGGCGGTGGCAACGGTCAACGGCCTACGCGAGCGCGCCTCGCGCACGGCCCGCGAGTCCGGCACCGACGCGGCCTTCTGGACGTAGCGGTAGCCTGTTGCTATGACGATGCGCCGCAGTTCCGGGCCATCACCGAGAATCTGGCGCTGTGCTGGATCCACGAAGGCCGGCACTTCAAGAAGCTGACTCCCTACCTGCCCCAGCATCAGGCCGCACTCGCCACCATCCTGGACCGGTTCTGGACCTACCACCGCGACCTGCTGGCCTACCGCGAGCAGCCCACGGCCGCAGAGCGCACCCGACTCGACGCCCGCTTCGACGACCTGTTCGGCACCGTCACCGGCTACCACGATCTCGACCGGCGCCTCGCCCTCACCCGCGACAAGAAGC
>JBBQBU010000544.1:0-4170 GCA_038318015.1 Chloroflexota bacterium
AGCCCCCCTCTCCCACTTGTGGGAGAGGGGCTGGGGGTGAGGGCGCTCTCAACCGGGGTGAGGACGCTTGCGGGAGACGGACCGAGGGTGAGGGCGTTCCGCCGTAGGGCGTTCCGGGCCGACATGACGACACTGACCAGACCGCTCGCCATCAGCACGCCAATCGCCGGGTCTACGGGGTATCGGTACCGCTCCTGCGGGCCGTTGAGCGCCGCGCTGAACAGCACCAGCAGCCCAACCATGCCGCCCACCAGCAGGCCCGGCCGCCAGCCCGGCAGCACCGCCGCTGCGACGCCGAGCGCGAACAGCAGCAGCGGCAGCGGTGCCCAGAGCGCCGGCTGCCAGACTTTCAGGAGGCCGTTCGCAAAGCGGGCGTCGTCGTCGGAGCGGGGGGCCACCAGCAGCGCGCGGGTCCGCTCGTTCCACTCGACATCCTTACGTTCGGCCTCGTGGTCGCGCAGGCGGACCTCCACGCCGTTGAAGATGCGGACGGCGAACGCCAGCGACCCTTCAACGAAGTAGACTGGCTGCCGCAGGATCGCCTGCATTGCGAGGTCGCGCATCAGGGCGTTCACTTCGATGGCGTCAAGATTTAGGTCTTGCCGCAGCTTTTGGGCGATGGTGCCGTCCGAGTCGCCGCGATCCGCCCCCTGCTGCACGATCTTGACGGCCTGGGCGCGGCGCGGATCGGCCTCCGGGCGGGCCGGGTCGGCGAAGGTGAAGCCGCGGTCATACGAGGCCGTCCGGGCGATCAGCGTGCGGCCGAAGGTGCTCGGCGAGGCGAGGTTGTAGGTCAACTGGTTGCGGATTGACCACGGGGCAATTGCCAGCCCGTACCCCAGGGCCACCAGGCCGACCGCCAGCAACGCCCGCCGCGTCGGAGCGGGCCACGCGAGCGAGTATGCGTGCCTGACCAGTGGCCGCCACGACGCCATCACGACATACGCAGCCACCAGGGCCAGCGGCATGAAGCCTTGCGCAATCGGCTTGACCATCGTGCAGATGCCGACCAGCAGGCCGCCCAGCAGCCACGGTTGGAGCGTCGCGCGCCGGCAGGCCCAGGCCAGCCCGACGAGCATCATCGTCACCGCAAAGGTGAACAGCGTCTCCGTCAACAGGTAGTGCTCGTAGGTTACGAGCGGCGCGGAGAGGGCCGCCAGCACGCCCGCGACCGTGCCGACGAAGCGCCCGGCTACACGGTGCTCGCCGGCCACCAGCCGCCCCAGCACGAACGCCAGCCCGGCCGTCAGGACGCCCAGGAGGTGTTGCAGCAGGACGATGCCGCGCAGATCGTCGCCCGTCAGCACTAGCGCCCCGGCCAGAAAGAGCGGATAAGCCGGCGTGCGCCGCAGCCCTAGCTCGAATTGGCCCAGGTGGACGAGGTTGTAGGCCGGCAGGAAGTACGCCTGACTGTCTTTGGCGATGAACGGCGGGATGCGGAGCGCAAACTCCAGCTTGAACGCTGCCGCCGTCAGCAGCACGAGGCCCAGACAGAAGGCGTCAGGGTGCCGGCGTAACACGCGCGCCAGCCATGTCACCGGCTGGCCTCTGGGACGGGCGCGGACGTCGAGCCGGCACCGCGCGCTGCCGAATGCTGCGGCGGGCGCGGCACCGCAGCCGGCCGGCCAAATCGGCGGCGCACTCCGAGCAGCCCGTAGGCAACCGCCGTGACGCCCCCGGCCGCGAACAGCGCAATCAGCGGGTCGAGTGGGTAGCGGTAGCGCGGGACCGGGCCGTCAAGCGCCGCCGACGCCAGCAGGATACCGAGCAGCGTCAGGCCGGGCACGAGTGCCGGCCGCACCATCACCGCCCCCGCCAGCAGCCCGACGATCGCCAGGACTGGCAGGATCGGGCCGACCGTGGCCGGCTGGAAGATGCCGGTCAGCCACTGGGCCGTCTCGACGCTGGCTTTCTCCGTGGGCGTGGGCGGCGTCAGCACATGGTCAACGCGCGACTCCCACTGCTCGACCCAGTCCTTTTCGGCGCGCATCACCCAGCGGTCGGAGTAGGCGTCTTCCTTCTCTTTGCCCAGGACGATCTGCCACGCCATCTTCAGGCTGCCGACGGCGTAGTACCTGGGATGCTCAAGGATCGCCTCGGTGGCAACGACGCGCATGATGCGGTCTGACTCGGCCTGAGTCAGCCCGAACTCTTTCATCAACCCGGCCTGCGTGGACCGCACCGACCGGCTATTGCGGATCGTGTTGCGCTTGCCCCGGATGAACTGGCGCACTTCGGCCTTGAAGTCGCCGTCCTCGGGCGGGCGCGAGTCGTCCAGGAACCCTTCGTCGTACTTGATGGTGCGCGCCACGAGGCTCCGGCCCAGACCACCCGCCGCCGACATGGTGCCGTGCTCCGACAGGTTGCGGAGCATCCACGGGCCGAGCAGTATCGCAACGCCGAGGCCGACCAGGACCGTGCCGCGCACGATGCGCCACGGGCGGCGCGAGTAGATCAGGAACGCCAGCGGCACCAGCACCACCAGCGCCTGTGCGACCGGCCGGGTCAGCGACGCCGCCCCGAGCGTGACCCCGGCGACCAGCGCCCAGGCCCAATGGCCCGTCTTACCGGCCAGCAGCAGCGTCAGGACCGTCGCCAGCAGCAAGACCGTGAACAGCGTCTCCGTCATCACGCTCTGGCCGGAGAGCAGCAGTGCGCCGTTCAGGGCCACCAGCAGCCCGCCAAGCAGTCCGGCCACCCGCCCGAATGTCATCACGCCGAGCGCGTAGGTCAGGGCGACCATGCCGACGCCGAGCACATGCTGCGCGAACGCCAGCCCGCGTAGCTCCTCGCCCAGCAGCAGGATGACGCCGGCAACGAAAGCTGCGTAGCCGGGCGGGCGGCGCAGCTCCGGCTCGAACTCGTTGCCAAACGCGAGGTCGAAGCCCGGCAGGTAGTGCGACTGGCTGTCACCGGTCAGGATCACCGGCACGCGGTACAAAAAGGCGAGCCGCAAGGTGGCGGCAACGACGCTCAACAGGGTGAGCGCGGCGGCATCCGGGTGCCGCCGGACGGTCTGCGCCGCGCGCCGCAACAGGCTGCTCACGCTACGCTCCCCGCGAGACGGGGCCAGTCGCCGGGGCCGACGTGGCGGCGGGCGTGTTGACCGGTACCTGTCGGCCCTGTCGGTCTGTGACCACGGCCGGGCGGCTCCGCAGGGCGGCCAGGCGGCGGTACAGCAACGGCAGGCCGATGGTCAGCGCGCCGGCTGCCATCAGCGCAATCAGCGGGTCGGCGGGGTAGCGGTAGCGGACGACCGGGCCGTCCAGCGCCGCACAGGTCAGCAGCAGCGCCAGCACCGACAGGCTCAGGAGCAAGGCCGGCCGGTACCGCGCCGAGAACACCACGATCACACTGCCGATGATGAACAGCACCGGCATGGTCGGCCCCCAGGCGGGCGGCTGCACCAGCGCAACGACGGCGCTGGCCGTGTCCAGCTCGTTGCGCTGCGCGGTACTGGCCCGGCTCAGCAGATGCTCGATGCGGTCGTCCCACTCGTCGCGGCTCAGGCGGGCGTTCTGGGTCTTCCAGTCGGTGCTGAGCCTCTCCGGCTCACCCAGGAGCAGTTGCCAGGTCATCTTGGCCGTGCCGCGCAGATAGTAGCCGGGGTTCTCCAGGATGATCTCGGTGGACAACTCGCGCATGAACTGGTTGATCTCGGCGTCCGACATGACGAAGCGGTCCTGCACCCGGCGGTAGATCACGCCGTCAGACAGGCGCTGCCGAATGCCGTTCTGGACGATCTGTCGGGCGATGCCCTCGCGGCGCTCGTAAGTGTCGGCGTCGCCTTCATCGTACCAGCGGAAGCCGGTATCGTGCTTGGCGGTGCGGGCCACGAGCGTCTGCCCGAGCGCACCGGCCGTGGTGGCGCTGCCGTGCTCCAGCGCGTTGCGGGCTACCCACGGCACCATCACCGCCAGCAGCCCCGCCCCGATCAGCAGCGTGGGCACGACTACTCGGCGCACCGACGCGTAGCTGACTAGCAGCACGAACGGCAGGACCGGTATCAGTACCTGGGCGACCGGCTTACAGAGCAGCGCCAGCCCGAGCAGCGCGCCCGCCCCAAAGAACGCTGGTCGCCGGCCGCTCCGCAGCGCCGACAGAAACACGACGAACGTCAGCAGCAACAGGAAGATCAGCACGACTTCGGGCATCAGGTAATGCTCGGCG
>JBBQBU010000545.1:0-4170 GCA_038318015.1 Chloroflexota bacterium
GCACCCGACAGGGCGGGTGCAACGGGGGCGGCTACTGCTGGTGGGCCTCGTTGACGGCATTGTCCTGCTCCAACGGGTCGGCCGACCGCTCAAGCCCGGCTTCGCGTGGGGCGCGGCGCGCAAGCAGGCCCCGCCCCCGCCGCTCCATCGCGAAGGCCCAGGTGAACTGTCCGGTCAGCACCAGGATCACCGAACTCACGTAGATCCAAACGAGCAGTGCGACAATCCCGCCAAGCGGCCCGAACAGGTGCAGATAGTAGCTATCCGTTCCGACCAGCCAGCCGAAGGCATTGCGCGCGCCCTCCCAGAGCATCGCACCGAGGACGGCCGGCACCACGATCTCGACCAGGGTCAGTCTTGCGCGCGGCACAATCGCCAGGATCAAGGCGAAGTGCGACACGGCCAGCAGCAGCGGCGCGATGCTGCCGAGCATCAGACCCGGGCGCGGCAGCATCGCCTGGACGCTGGAGGTCTGGACGTACCGAGCCAGCGCCTCGAACATCCACGAACCCCAGATCAGCCCCAGCACCGCCAGATAGAGTAGCGGGACGATCTTCACCGTCCGCTGGATCGGCTCCGCGCCAAACTCATTCAACATCACGTTCAGGCTGGACGCCAGCGCCCGCGTGAAGCCGATCAGGGAGACGATACCCGTCACTAGCGCCAGCCCGGCCGCCGGACTGGACGACTGCACGAGTTGTTCGGCGATGGCCGTCGCCAGGTTCGCGCTCGGCGGGAGCAGGCGCATGAGCGCGACGGCCGCGATCTCCTGGGTAGCTTCTGCGCCGAGCACCAGGCCACCCAGCGCAATGGTCAAGACCAGCAACGGGCCGGCCGCCAGCAACGCGTAGTAGGAGAGCGCGGCGGCCATCCGCGTGCCCGCCTGGATGACGAAGCCGACCGCCGTGTTGCGGAGGACGCGAGCCCAGCCGCCTCGCCCGAACAAACGACGTTCTTGGTGCCGAAACCGCTCGAACAGGGCCGGCAGGGCAGGGGCACTGGGGGACGGCATGGGCGTTGCCTGGGGCGTGTGGGCAGTCGGTTCAGGAGCGGGCGGCAGGACGGTGGAGGAGGGCGCGGCGGTCATCTCGGGGCGCACACAGGCAGAAACCGTGCCGTCACCGGCCGTTCCGTCGCCCTGACTTGGATACAACGACCCTTCCGCGCTAGAGTCACCAGGATTCGCGCGCACGGGCGATGGCTGCCGCGTGCGTCGGCGAGCGCATGCGACGAAGCAGGGGGGCGGCGTGCCGCGGGCACCGCACAGGGGGGTAGCATGAGAAAGATCGGGGTGATCGGTCTTGGCACGATGGGGCGCGGCATCGCTCGAAACATCCGACAGGCCGGCTTCGAGGTTGCCGTCTACGACGTGAACTCGGCCGCAATGGCGTATCAGGCGTCCTTTGGCGCGACGCCCACCGAACGCCCTGCCGATGTCGCGATGGGCGCGGACCTCGTCATCAGCGTGCTGCCGGACGGCCCGGACGTGCTTCAGACGATGCTCGGAGAGGACGGCGTCTACCACGCGGCGCGCGAGGGAATGATTCACGCCGACTTCAGCACCGTGCACCCGAAGATCAGTATGCAGCTTGCGGAAGAGGCCCAGAAGCGCGGCGTCCGCGTCCTCGATAGCGCGATGGCGCGCGGGCAGGCCGAAGCGGAGAGCGGCAACCTCGTGCTGATGGTGGGCGGGGCGAAGGAAGACCTGGACGCCTGCATGCCTGTCTTCAGCAAGGTGGCAACAGACATCCACCACTGCGGCCCCAACGGCACCGGTGCCACCATGAAGTTGGTCAACAACATGATCGGCGGCGTCGTTGCAGCGGTCAACATCGAGTCGCTGCTGCTCGGCATCAAGGCCGGCCTCTCGACTGAGACGATGATGGGCGTCCTCTCGACGACTGGGGCGAACAGCGCGATGCTGCAATCGCTGGTCCGGAACAAGGTGCTGACGCGCACGTTCCAGCCGGCCGGCTTCGCGCTCGAACTCCAGCACAAGGACGCCCGGCTCGCGCTGGAACTGGCGTCCGACGTGGGGGCGTCAATGCCGCTCGGGGCGCTAGTTCAGCAGCTACGGTCTTCCGCGCGCACGAAGGGCCAGGGCCGCTGGGACACGTCGTCCATCGCGACCGTCTGGGAAGGGCTGGACGACGCGACCTTTCCGGTAGCCTCTGACGGCGAAGACGCGTAGGCACCGGCCGAAATGGACACAGGCGAGTGATGGCGGGGCCGACGTTCCGCAGCGAGGATGACGAGGCGCAGTTCTGCCTCGGCGTCCTCCGCGACGGCACCCCCGACGCGAAAATGATCGCCCGGGAACGGCTGGCCGCGATCTTCATGCGGCGGGGTCTCTTTGCCGAAGCGGTCGACGCGTATGAGATGAACGTCCGGGCCGGTGCCTGCGCGCCAGAACTGTTCGAGCAGTTGAGCGCGGCGTATCGGCAGATTGGCGAGGACGGCGCGGCGGACGCGGCGCTGGCGGAAGCGCGCCGGGTGCGGGCCATCGCCATGCCCGCGCCAGCACCAGGCCCCGAGCCGGCCTCCATACCACAGCCACCGACTGACCAGGCCGGGCCGTCGCTCCCCGTGGCAGCGTCGCACACCGCACCAGCACGGTCCCCAGCGCCGCCAACAGCCCCCGACCATGCGGGCCAGGCCGGACCGGCGGCCTCGCCTGCTGTGCCCGCGCCGACCGCTGCCCCCACGGCGGCATCTGGAGCGCCGCCGGCCAGCACGGAGCCGGCACCGCGCGTCGTCCCCTTTCCGACGTTACCCCTGGCACCGGAGGAACCGCCGGGTGACGCACCTGCGGCCGGCGATTATGACGAAGACGACGATGGCCACGCCGACGATCCCCGGTCGGCGGCGGCCCTGCGCGCGGACCGCGACCGCGACCGCTGGCTCGGCCTCGGTCCGGTGCAGGCGGCGCCATCCGCCACCCTGCCGGTTGCGCCGCCGTACGGGCCGCCCTCCCGGCTGCCGGCCCACTGGGGCGTCATCGACACCGGCCTGCTGTCAGACGCGACGGCTGGTACGTCGGCGCGCAGCGAACACACCGCGCCGCGCCCGCTGGCCGTCCTCGGCGCGATCATCTTCCTGATGTTGCTGCCGATCATTCTGCTGGCGCTGGTGGTGGTGAACCCGCTGGCACTGTACCTGGAGGGCCGAGCAGCCGGCCCGACGCTTGCCACCGATGCCGCCACGCCGCCGGCAGCAATCAAAGTGGCGGCAGGGGCCACGACCGCCTGGTACATCCAGGATGGGCGCTCCGTGAGCGGCCTGTGGGCAACACCCGGCCTCGCACTGACCTTCGACCGAGAGGTGGCCGGCGTCGGACGCACGGTGGAGGTCACACCTGCCCGGCCGCAGACCTGGGGCGAGACGATCACCATCGTGGAGCGGCGTGGGCAGGGCCGCTCGAATCAGGAGACGCTGTTGACGGCGACCTTCGACAGCCCATCGACCCTCCCGCCGGTCGGCACGGTGCTCGCTGGCCGGATTGTCGGCCCCGTGACCGCGCCGCGCCTCTCCGAAACGAGCCAGTTCGCGACGACAACGGAAGCGCTCGACCTGCCGGTGCAATTGGTCGTCGTCCCAGCCTGGGAGTTATGGGCTGATCGGTTCGTCCACGCCTGCACGCTGTTCTTCCGCGAAGATCGGTGGTTGCTGGTGACCATCGCGGCGCTGCTGACGTGGTGCGTGCTGGCTGGCGGCGTGGCACTGGTGTTCAGGATCGGGCGGCGCTAGGCAGTGCCGTCGGTCGGGGCGTGCGTCACCATCGTCCATGCGAAGCCGTGGAAGCGCACGATCACGATGCGCGGCACCGTGCGCTCCTGGGACGGCGACCTGCTGACGGTAGAGCGGCAGTTCTCGGGTGGCGGCCTGTACGACAGCCTCAACGTGCCGAAGCTTGCCGGCGATTGGGGCACCATCGAGGTGCCGCGCGACGGGCGGGTGCTGCGGCGGGCCTACTACCGTGCGGACGGGGCTCTGGTCGGCGAGTTGTTCAACATCCAGACACCGGCCGAAATTCGCGGCGACCGCGTCTCCTACATCGACCTCGAAGTGGACGTCGTACGCCTGCCGAATGGTCAGGTCACGGTCGTGGACGAGGACGACCTCGCGGCGGCCGTGCGCGTCGGCGGCATCAGACTTGACGTCGCCCATGAT
>JBBQBU010000546.1:0-4136 GCA_038318015.1 Chloroflexota bacterium
TCCGCTCGCAAGCTCGCGGAGTCTACCCTGAGCGCAGCGAATGGGGTCGGGATGACATGGGGGTGAGCGCCAGCCCGAGATGGTGCGGCCGGGTAATCCCGTAGGGGGGCGATCCATCGCGCGCGACCCACGTCATGCCGACACAGGAGGCAACTGCCGCACATTGCGCTCAGGGGGCGGCAGTCTCGGCGCACGGCGTCACTTGAAGTGCGGCATGACCTCGGTGCAGAGCAGTTCCAGCGAGCGCATCACACCCGCGTCCGTAATCTGCCCGCCACAGTTTAGCTCGGCCAGGATGCCGCTGAGGCCCAACTCTTCACGTAGCTCTTGCAAGCGGGCTGTCACCTGCGCGGGCGTCCCGACGATCACTTTGTCCCGGCGGGCGGCCTCAAACGTGAGCGCCGCCAATGCCTGGCTGCGCTCCTCGCGGCGCTCGGCCGGGTTGGAGCCGGCCTCGGACACCGACTGCGCCAACTGCGCGGCCATGCCCCGGTAGAACGTCATCATGCTCTGCTCAGGCTCGGCCAGCGCCCGGGCCTCCGTGTCCGCGACGTAGACGGGGATCCGCAGGAACACCTGCCCCGGCCCCTCGTGTCCGGCTGCCTGCCACGCCGCCTGATACGCTACAAGGTCGGGCTTCAGGTCTGCCAGGGTGCCCAGGCGCACGGCGGCGAACAGGTGGTGGCCCTGCGTGCCGAGCGTCGGGAACGTGTCCGGCGCGGTGGCAGCGATCCGAATCGGCGGGTGCGGCTGCTGGTACGGCCGGGGCGTCAGCGTGACCTCGTCGAAGCTGTTGTAGGTGCCCTGGTACGAAAAGGTCGGCTCGGTCCACGCTTTGAGGATGATGGCGAGCGCCTCGGCGAACCGCTCGCGGCTCTCAGCATAAGGGATGCCGTAGGCGTTGTAGGTGCGCGCGAAGCCGCTGCGCCCGACGCCGAAAATCAGCCGGCCGTGGCTCAGTTGATCGACGGTGGCCCACTCCTCGGCCTGCCGCAGCGGATTGACCAGCGGCAGGATCTGGACGGCCGTGCCGATTTTCATGCGGGTGGTGCGGGCGGCGATGGCGGCGGCTATGGCGACCGGCGACGCCAATACCGAGCGTGGCGAGATGTGCAACTCCGCGAGCCACATCACGTCAAGTCCCCAGCGCTCGGCGGCATCGACCAACTCAAAGTTCTGGGCGAAGGACGCGGCGTCGCTCATGCCCTCGCGGCGGGGGAACTCGTGGAAAACGCCGAACTCCATCGGGCCGAGCGCCATCAGTGCCTCCTCAGTCAGCCGTCAGCATCGTCGCTGCAACCGTGAGCCGTGAGCCGGGTGTCGCGCCAGGATACCCCGCCGCCCGCCGGGCACGCGACCCGCCGCGCCCTGCTGGGTGCGCGACGGCAGCGTGCGAGGCCAGTCACTGGCCGTGGTCTGAAATCCACGGCAGGACTCCCACCGCGCCATGCAAGGTCAGCGGTCGCCGCTTGCAAGCACAGCAGATGTACACAATCGAATCGTCAACATGCCTGGAGGTGCTCAATGTCGAAGGTCATCTCGCTGCGGCTCTCCGACGACACGGCCGCCCGGCTCCAGGCTGCGGCACGGCGGGCTGGGCGCTCCGTCAGCGAACTGGGCGCGTGCTCCATTGAGGAGTCATTGCGCCATCTGGAGTTCGCTGACATCGAGTTTCGCGGCACTGGTGGAGAGCGTCACGTGTGCTTGCACGGTGCGTTGCCCGCTGGTAGCAGGGTGCGATGGCCGGGCAGTCTGATGACCGCGTGCTCCGGGCGGCGGCTGAAGATGGCCTGACCCTCGTGACCTACGACCTCCGAACCATCCCGCCGCTGCTCGCGGAGTGGGCGGCAGCGGGGCAAGCACACGCAGGCGTGGTCTTCGTCGATCAGCGGTCGATTCGCACCAGCGATGTCGGTGGCCCCGTGCGTGCCATGGCGCAGTTCTGGGACCGCGAGCGAGAACGCGACTGGCAGAATCGCATCGTCTTCCTACGGCTGTCCTGAGCCGACGCCGGGCCGCCGTGGGTCAACTGGGGGCGAGGCGCGCGCCCAGGCCCGACCGCATGGTGGGCAGCACCAGGGCACTGGCCTCCACGCGCTCCGGCGGGTCAAGCACCGTTGGCCGCCAGCCGACCTCACCCCAGGCGAATTCGAGCGGCGCGGCGTGCGGCACGCTGGCAAGCACCGACGCACTCGCCAGCGTGCTGATTGGGCCGCTCGGGTTGTGCGGCGTGATCCAGACGCCCAGGCCGGCGCTGGCCTCGGCCAGTGTGCGTAGCTCGCCGATGCCGCCGATATGCTTCACGTCCGGCAGGTAGTAGTCCGCCGCGCCAGCCGCCAGGAACGGCCCGAACGCTGCCGCGCTAATCAGCCGCTCGCCGGTGGCGACCGGTAGCGGGGCCGCCCGCCGGACAGCCAGCGTGTCCTCCGGGCCATCCTCGTACGGTACCGGGTCTTCCTGCCAGTCGACGCCCAGCTCCGCCAGCACCGACGCCACACTCAGGGCGCTGGCAACGTCGAAGCGCCAGTGGCAATCCACCAGCACCCTGACATCTGGCCCGACCGCCGCCCGCACCGCCGCGACCCGCGCCAGCCCGCCTTCCGCGAGGCGACGGCGATCCGCTGGCGGGGTGCCGTAGACCACCTCATCAAACGGAGCGAGCTTGACTGTGCGGAAACCCTCAGCGACGGCCAGCGCGGCGTTCGCAGCGAAGCCGGCCGGCGTGCGGTCCGTCGTCGCCCGGTTGATGTTGGCATACAGCGGCACGCTACCGGCACGGGCTGACGCGCCGAGCAGCGTCGCCAGCGTCACCCCTGCCGCCTGCGCGCGCAGATCCCACAATGCTTGCTCGACGGCGCTGGCAGCAGTCGCGGCCATCCTGCGCGGCGTCCCCGCCGGCGCAGCCGCGTCGAGGATGGCCCAGGAAGCGGCCGGGTCGTTCCACGGCTGCCGCACGAGACGCGCCGCGACTGCCTCCCGGAGCAGTGCCATCGTCGCGGCGTCGTCGCCACTGTGCGACGCCTCGCCGTACCCCACTCGCCCCTCGGCGTCGGTCACAGCTACGAAAATCCAGTCGCCACGATGGTTGACCGGTCGCTGCGTGACGGAGATGTCGCGGACGGTGATCGCGTGCTGCTGCTGACTCATGGAAACGGTCTCGCTTCTGCTGGCGTCGTTGGGCCGGCGGCCCTGCGCCGGCATCGTACACGACGGGCACGCGCTACGGGCCGTGCCCTACGTGGACGCTGCGCCAAACCAACGCGACAGCGTGCCTCATCACCAGGACATCAGCACCGTGCAAGACGGGTATTTCGCCACCGCCGGCCGCGTCGCCTGACCAGTACGCTGAAGGTGGCCCAGTCCGATGGCCGGACGACGACGAAGATGTCGTCAGGCCGGCCCATCGGTGGGTCTTGCCAGCGACAAACAACAGACAACAGACCTCAGCCCAGGCGTGCTCAGCGGACGCAACGATGCGGCAGCCGAGGTCAGAAGGAGCGGCCGATGCCTGCCTCGGCTCACCGCACACAGTACGCACGCACTGCCGAGCAGGTACGCCGGCGCTGCGACCCCTCAACATTGACGGCCGCCCCAGCCGCCGACCGTGTCGTAGGCGGCACGCTCGGCCAGGGGCGTGCCCTCGACGCACTCACCTTTGGCGTGGCGCTCCACGACCGGGGCTTCAACATCTATGTAGCAGGCCCGCCCGGCGCCGGCAAGATGACCGTCGTGCGGCGCTTCCTCGAACGGGCTGCCGCCGGCCGCCCGACCCCGGACGACTGGTGTTACGTCCACAACTTTGACGACGCGGTGCGCCCGCGAGCCCTGCAGCTGCCGGCCGGCCAGGGGCGGCTACTGCGCGACGGTCTCAGAAACCTCATCGCAGCAGCGCGCCGCGAGATTCCGCGCGCCTTCGAGAGCGAAGAGTACATCGCGGGTGTCGAAGCCATCATGGGCGAGATGAACCACCGCCGTGAATCGCGGATGGTCGAACTCGGCGCGCGGGCCAGAAGCCAGGGGTTCCAGTTGCAGGCCACGCCGATGGGCATCGCATTGGTCCCGGTGGTCCGCAACCAGCCCCTCTCTGAGGACGCGAACGCGCAGATGCCGCCGGAGGTCCGCGCCTCGCTCGACCT
>JBBQBU010000547.1:0-4135 GCA_038318015.1 Chloroflexota bacterium
ATCATTCCTCCCAGCTCCCGCGGCGTTCTAAGCCATCCGGGGCACGACAGCGGGCCTCGAAACGAGCTGGCGACAAAATGACGACGCCACGACGGGCGCCGGAAACGTCTCGCTTCGCGGTGTTGTGGCCGTGCGCAAGAAACCTTCTGACCCAAGCCCAACAGAGAGCCGACGCATAATCTCCGAGTCATTCGATTATAGCCTTGACCCGGCAAGGGCGCTAGCGCCGACTGTTGACAATCACAGTGCGGCAATACGAGTGAGCCATCGCCATGTCTCGGATCGCGGGTGTGCTGGCCGGCGCCGTAGGTAACGTCTGCCGAGTCCGCTACGACCTGGACGACAGCGCCACAGTGTCGCTGTTCCTACTAAGCATACGCCTATTGCCCGACTGCAGATGTGCATTCGGCGCGGCGCACGGGCCGGAGCGCTGAGGCGGGGGCCGGCCGGCCGGCAGCTAGCAGCCGTGCGGGGCAGTGGCTGCCGGGAAGTCGCCGTCGTCCGGCGCGTCGTCGTCGGGCATCGTGTCGGCCGCCGCGAGCGCCTTCGGGGCCGGCGGCGGTGCCAACGACGGGCGCACAAACGCCGTCGCCGTGTACTCCACGACGATCTCCGTGTGCTCAATGATCTGCGTCACGACGATGCCCTGCGGCGCAGCTACCCCAACCCTGCGCGGTGGCGCGGCGAGGACGCTCGTGCCGGCCGGCACACGTGGCCGGTGCGGCGGCCGTTCCTTGCGCCGCGAGCGACGGTCAATGGTGCGGCGCATCTCGTGTTCGATCAGCGCGAAGTCCTGCGACGACAGCAGGTGAATCTGCCCCTGGAACGCCAGCGGCCAGTCTTCGGGTGCCCAGCGCTTGACGTACAGCATGCGCGGGCCGATCTGGCGGGCGTCCAGGTGCTCGTACCAGTTCAGCACTACGTCGGGCCGGATCTGGACGCGCCAGGGGGCCACGTCTGGCCGGCGCTCGGTGCTGATCCAGACTGATGCGTGGTCCTCGAAGAAGGTCGAAGACACGGTGGCCGTGAGCGGAAAGACCTGGCTGCCCGTGACGTAGAACAGCACGCGGTCGCCCAGTGCCATCCGTTCGGCCTTCTTCCGGTGGCGCGACTTCAGCCCCACCATGTCGAAGCCACGCTCTCGCGTGATCTCGAAGTTCTCGGGGCTCATCACGATCATCCAGTGGCTGCCGGGCATGTCCACGCTCCAGGGGGCGAGTGATCGGCGGGCGATCAGCGTGCGCGTTGACGAACCTAGTATATCTGTCGTCCCCGGTCGCTGCATCCGTCCGCACGATCTCAGCGTACGTTCAGGTGCGGGCGCTGCCCATTCGGAGGATCTCGGTGATGTGTCAGAGCGCAGACGGCCAATGGCGGACGGGGCATCGGTCAGGGGTGCGGCGGCGCGTGCGGAGGGGTGCACGGGTGCTGCTCGTCGCGCTGGTGCTGGCCGCCGGCACCCTCGTGGCTCCGGCCCAGACCAGCGAGGCCCACACCTGCACGCCCGATGCGACGGTCGGCGTCTCCGGGCGGCTGCTGATGCCACGAGGGAGCGGCCTGGTGTCGGTCAGCCTGCCGTCCCGCGAGACGCGCGTGGTGCCGGTCTTGCCGGCCCAGGGCGTGGCGACGGGTGTCACACAGTCTCCTGACGGCAGTTTGCTGGCGGTGCCGCGCTTCTGGCGCCCGCCGGACCATCGCATCGGCGGGCAGGACATCCTGCTGGTGTCGCCCGACGGCGGAGCGCCTAGCCAGATTCTTGCGCGGGGCCAGCCCGGCGAGGTGCTGGGGGCGCCGGCGTGGCTGCCTGACGGCTCGCTGGTCTACGAGCGGCGCGTCTTGAGCGGAGTCGAGGAGGCCGTGCGGATCGAGCGGGCGCGGCCGGGCGAGCCTGGGCACGTCCTGGCCGAGCAGGCGGCGTGGCCGGCCGTCTCCCCAGACGGCGCGCTGCTGGTGATGGTGCGCTCGGCTGGCGGCGAGCGGCTGATTGTGCGGCCGGTGGACGGCGGCGCTGAACGCGTGATTGTGGACGCGCCGCAGTTGCTGACCGTGGCGTTCCCGCGCTTCTCGCCGGACGGCAGTTGGATCGCCTTCACGGCGGCCGCCGACCCGGCAGCGTCGCCCGCCGCGCAGGTGCCACCGAGCATCGGCAGAGCCTCCGACACATTCCGCCTGTCACCAGGGAGTCTGGTCCCGCTGCTCGGCTGGCCGGCGGCGACGCTTGGGGCACAGGCGGTGCGGGCGCACGGCGTCCCGTGGGACGTGTGGGTGGTGCGGCCAGACGGCACCGGCCTGCGTCGGGTGACAACTTTCGCCGACGACGACTCGTCGGCCGCGTGGTCGCCGGACGGCCGCTGGCTCGCGACCCTCTCGGCGGAAGCGGTCCACGTGGTCGCGCTAGAAGGTGCCGAGAACTACTGCATCAGCAACGAAGGCGGCTACGGCGCGCTGGAGTGGCTCCCCTGACGGGCGAGGCCACGACGTCCCCTCACCCCCGGCCCCTCTCCCACAAGTGGGAGAGGGGAGAACGTCTCACGTAAGCGGCGTGCGGCGACGGGCTGCCCACTCGGCACGTAGCAGCCCGTACGACGCGCGATCTGCGCGCTCGCCCCAGGAAAGCACGTGGCTCCGCAGGGTGCCTTCGTGCTGCATCCCGAGCTTTTCCAGCACGCGTACGGACGCCACGTTGCGCGGGTCCACCCTGGCCCAGACTTTCGCCAGTTCCAGCACCGCAAAGGCGTAACCTACGACGGCACCGGCGGCTTCACTGGCAAAGCCCCGGCCCCACTGTGGCCGCGCGATGCCGTAGCCGAGCGCCGCGATCTGATTGGCCGCGTCGATGTCCAGCGACACGCGCCCGACGACCTGCCCGGCCAGCAGCACGGCGAACTCCGGCCGGCGCGCCCAGGGCGTCGCGATGATGCGGGACAGAGCGCGCACCGTCATCTCACGATCCGGCGCTCGGCGGGAGCCGTACGCGGCGAACTCGGGGTTGCTCGCCAGCGCCACATAGGCGTCGGCATCTTCGGGGCGCGGCGGGCGCAGCAGCAGGCGCGCGGTCTGCAACTCGGTTGGTCCGTCCACCCCTCACCCCCTGGCCCCCTCACGAACGACGGGGCCCCCGCTGCGCGGCGCAAATATCGGCTGCGCCGACATCCCTTCGGGCCTCCCCGTGTCACGAACGACGGGGCCCCTCCAGCCCACCGTGGGCCCCCTAAATCCCCACGGCCCTTCGGGCCTCCCTGTGACGCGGCTACGGCCCCGGCTCCCCGCCACTGAACCGTGGGGAGCCGGGGCCGCGATCTTGCGCGTCTCGCGTAGGGGCCGAGGCTACTGCTTCGGCGCGTTCTCCTTCAGGATGGCGTTCGCCTTCGTCACGGCGTCGTCTACCAGCTTTTTCGGATCGGCGTTGGCGTCCGTCGCCGCCTTCGTCGCCACTTCCTTGTCGATCAGGTCGCGGACTGGGTCGTAGCCGGCCACCGGCGACTCGACCTTCGCGTACTGGAACCAGTCGAACATGCGGCCATACGAGTCGGCGGCATCGCCCCACTTCGGGTCGGCCTTGTACGCGGCCAGCACGTCAGCCTTCGCACTCTGGCGCACCGGCAGATACCCGGTGTTGACGGCCCACTTGGTCGTCTGCGCTTTCTCGCCCAGGTACTTGATGACCAGCCAGGCCGCAAGCTCCTTCTCGGGGGTCGTCTTGTACACGGAGACACTCGCGCCGTACAGGTTCACCGCCGGCTTGCCGTTGTTCGGCAGCAGGCCGATGTCCCACTTGAAGTTGCCGCCCTTGCTGATGCCGTCCTGGTAGAACGGCAGCCCCGAGGAGCTGGCAAACGTGAACAGGATCTGCGAGGCGGCGAAGCGGTTCTGCTCGCCGTTGCGCTCGCTGGTCGGGATCTCGACGGCGCACTTGTTCTTGAACATGCGCTGGATCATCGCCGTCGTCTCGACGCCGGCCTCGCTGTTGAAGGCGTAGGCGAGGCCGTCAGGTGACAGGATGGTGCCGCCGCGCGAGAACACCTGCGACGCGAAGTTGGACGCGTCGTGGCGGAAGGCCCAGCCGTACTTGTTGGCGGCAGGGTCGCTGGCCTTGCAGGCCGCCTCTTCCCAGGTCTTCCAGTCCTTCGGTGCT
>JBBQBU010000548.1:0-4128 GCA_038318015.1 Chloroflexota bacterium
TCTGGTTCCTGTTCTCCGGTCCCATCGGCGGCTTTTTCCGTGGCGGCGAGATGAACGTGAATGTCAACACTCCCGCGCAGATGCACCCGGCCGCCCCGAGCCAGGCGAACCCGGTGGCCCCTGCAACGAAGCCGTAATCCAGCAGGCACGTGTGGGCGCAAGCGTTGCGCCGAGATATGCAAAGCGGCCCGCCCCGGATCCGGGGCGGGCCGCTTTGTCGTGCGGTTGTGTAGTTATCTGTATCTCACGCTCTGTCGTCTGGGCCTGCCGCTGGCGGTCAGGCAGTCGGGGCGATGTTCTGGTTCAGCCGGAAGAAGTTCGTCGGGTCGTACTGGTTCTTCAGCGTCACCAGCCGTGCATAGACGGGGCCATACGCTGACCGCACGCGGGCCGCGCCCTCCTGGCCCGCCTCCAGGTAGTTGACGTAGACGCCGCCCGACGCGAAAGGCTGCACCGCCCGCCACACATCGCGCGCCCACCCGGTGTGCCGGTCGGCTTCGGCGGGATCCGTCCAGCGCGAGACGATCAGCATGTTGTATTCCCAGTCGCGATGTGCAAATGCCGTCTCCTCGGCACCCACGCGCCGGTACGCGCCGCCGAACTGCTCCAGCACCACCGCCGACAGCGGCGACGTGACGGCCGCCATCTGCGCCACGACGGTGTCAATCGCGTCGTCGGTCAGCCCCTTCAGGAAGTCGGACTTCCAGTAGTTTTGCAGCCCGAACGGGAAGCCGTCGTCCAACAGCGTCTGCTGCTGCTCATAGGTGATCGGCCCGACGAGATCGGCGATAGGCGCGGTGCCCTCACGCAGCGGACGCAACAGCGCCTCGCCTTCGGCAAGCGGCCCGTGATAGCAGACCAGCAGCGCGACGATCTTGTCGCCCTCTGGGCTGGTCATCATTGCCGCGAAGATCGACATGTTGTCGGGACTCGTCTCGTTGAAGTCGCGGAAGGCGCGCAGCACCTCGGGTGCCCGCTCGAACGGATAGACCATCATGCCGCCCAGGATCGTCGTGACCGGGTGCAGTTTGAACTCGAACGATGTGACGACGCCGAAGTTGCCGCCGCCGCCGCGCAGTCCCCAGAAGAGGTCGGCGTTCTCGTTGGTGCTTGCGGTGACGACGCTGCCGTCAGCCAGCACCACGTCGGCCGAGAGCAGGTTGTCGCAGGACATCCCGAAACTGCGGCCGAGCCAACCGAAACCGCCGCCAAGCGTCAGCCCGGCGATGCCGGTGGACGACACGGCCCCGCCGGTTGTCGCCAGCCCGAACACCTGGCACTCGCGGTCGAACTCGCGCCAGGTCAGGCCGCCTTGTGCCTGGACGGTCCGCGCCGCCGGATCGACCCGAATGCCCTTCATTGGCGTCAGGTCGATCATCAGGCCGCCCTCGCAGATGGCGTTGCCGGCAACGTTGTGGCCGCCGCCGCGCACGCTGACGATCAGCCCGTGTTCACGGGCGAAGTTGACCGCCTTGACCACGTCGCCGGTCGCCGCGCACCGGGCGATCAGCGCCGGGTGGCGGTCAATCATGCCGTTGAAGGTCGTGCGGGCCTCGTCGTAGCCGGCGTCACCGGACACCAGCAGCGCGCCGCCCAGGCTGGCCCGCAATGCTCCGACGGCCGCGTCATCAAGCTGCACGGCTGTGCCGGCAGGTGCATCAATCGTCATGGTCCCTCCCTGGATGGAGGCGGGCGCGCAGCACGCCGCGCGCCCGCCAATGTGAGTCGCGGCTCACTCCCCGTCGCGACTCATTCCAGCCGCGACAATCTCCCCTGCCGCGGCTCTCTGAGAGTGACGATAACACCCGGTGAGACGCAGAAACTGTCGCCTGGAGGACGTTTCTCATGTCGCACAACGCCAGCCCGTCAGATGAATCCGACACGCCACGGCGCGCGTAGGGCGGCGGTTTCACGCACGCGTGCATGGTGCCACGCAGACGCTGCGGCCAGCCAGCGCGACCGGCCCGGCCGCGCGATGGGGGGGCTAGCGGACAGCCGGTGCAGGTGACCCGAGCAGGCCAGGAAGGTCGGCGGCGGGGACGATGCGCGCCCCGTACGCCTGCGCCATCTGTTGCAGCCCGAGCTGATGTCCGGCTTCGTCGCGATGCTCCACGCAGTCGCTGACGACCACCACCTTGAAGCCGTGAAAGAACGCATCGGCGGCGGTGTGGCGCACGCAGCCGTTCGTCACCAGCCCGGTCAGGATGACGGTGCCGATGTCAAGCTCACGCAGCAGCGGCTCAAGCTCGGTGCCGAAGAACGCAGAGTACCGACGCTTGGTCAGGGTGAAGTCGCCCGGTTCGGGCAGCACAGCCGGCGCGATCGCTGCGCCCCAGGTGCCGCGCAGCGCATGGTCCGGATGGACGGTCAGTTCGGCGTCTACGCCCGCCAGGTGCGAGTCTGAGCAGTAGATGACCGGCACGCCGGCGGCCCGGATGTGCGGCAACAACGCCCGGAGGCGCGGCACCATCGCCTCGGCCCGTGGGTTGCCGAAGACGCCCGTCACGAAGTCGTTTACCACGTCGATGACGAGCAGCGCGCTCCGATCGCTGGGCATCCGGGCCTCCCTGTAGCTGCCGACCTCGGCCCGCTGATGGGGGGCTGGTCGCTGGCTGCCACCAGTGTAGGCGCGGCGGGTGGCCCAGCGGCATGGCTGGGCAGACAGGCTCAGTCGGGCGGGAACTGTGAGTCCGGCACAGAGGCGCGGTCGTGGGCCGGGGCTTGCAGGCCGCTGTCGTCTGGCGGTGCAAGGTGTAGGAGCGGCCCGGCTGGCGGCGCATGGACCAGCCGCACCTGCAGCCGCTCGCCGCTCACGACGTACACGGCCCAATCCATCGTGGAGCGGAAGCGGTCGGCCAGGGCCGTCAGGGCGTACGTTGACGGCACCCCGACGGTCAGCCAGCCCCCTTCATGGTACAGACCAGCGGTCTCGGCCAGGAACGCGTCATAGTTGGCGCGGTTCATGAGCGCGGCCAGTTCTGCAAGGGCTGCCTGCCACAGCACCGGGGCCGGTACGGTCGCGCGGGGTCGGCCTGCGTACGCGCCGGACGGACCGGCATTCACGATGCGGGCCTGCGCCAGTGCCGCCACCAGTGCCGAAGGATCGCCGCGCCAGCCGGCCGCCCGCGCGAGGGTGCGGGGGCGCAGTTGGTTCGAGAACCGGCCGTCGTTACAGCGCCAACTGCCCCCGCCTAGATGGCTGCTGTCGCGTAGACGGTCATCGGTTGCGCCGTCGTCGCGCAGACGGTCGCCGAGTGGGCCGTCGTCGGTGGCCCAGCGCCGAAGCCGCGTCAGCAGTCGGGCAGCGTCGGCAGCCTCGGGCAGGCCGAGAGCATCCGCGAGAACCCGGAGTTGGCGCGGATTCCCCTGCTCGTGCGCGAGATCAACCAGCACGACGGCCCACTCCTGCCTGGCTCCGGTCACGGCAATGCGGTTTGAAGCGCTGGCTCCGGTCCTGGCGTGCCTACCGCTTCACGGCCGGACTCCTACTGCCATAGTGCGCTACATGTCGTTATGCCATACCGCACCCTTGGCATCCTGGCGTGCCGAGAAGGCCGTCACCCGATCATGGCATCCAGCCGTACCCCGAGGACCGCCACCCCGCCATGTCATCCTGAAGCGAAGCGAAGGATCTCCCAGATCAGCCGCGCAGGTATGTGAGATCCTTCGCAGGGTTCATCCTGAGCGCAGCGAACGGGCTCGCCCGTTCGCTGCTCAGGATGACATGGCACGGTCGCGTCCGTCGTTGGGCGTCGGACGGCTGACGATGGCCTATGACGGCGGTAGCTGGAACTTCACTTCCCAATCGCAGCCGGTCGTTTGTACGTCCATGACATACGTGCCCGGCTTCACCGCGAACAGGGTCGTCTCACCATCAGCGGAACGGTCGTTCGCAGTGTTGACGTTGGTGAGTATGAGCAACTGTCCTGGGTTCTGGTCAGCAATCGGGCGTAGCCGGATGCCAACGTAGCAGCTTGAGCGGCCTCGCTGAAGCTTTGCTTCCCAACCCACGAGGTAGTCGCCGCCCAGCAACTGGAACGCCTTCGTCGTGGTCGTCTCGTCGCCATCAATGGTGATCGGCAGGTTCGAGATCGGGGTGGGCGACGTTGGGACGGTCGGCGGCGGTGG
>JBBQBU010000549.1:0-4105 GCA_038318015.1 Chloroflexota bacterium
GGCGTGCCACCGAGCAGCCACGTCGTTACCGGGCGAAGGCCGTTGCCAGCGCCCCAACGTTGTCCGCAGTGTGCTCTACGACGATGCCGCTGGCCGCAAGGTCGGCCGGCGTACTCACACCCGACCACACCAGCAGCGCCGGCACGCCAACCGTGTGCGCCGCCAAGACGTCCGTTTCGATGTTGTCCCCGACGAACAGGCACTCGCTGGCCGGCACGCCGACGCTGGCGACCGCCTCTTCCACGATGGTTACGGATGGCTTGCCGATGATGACATCAGGCGCGCGGCCAGACGCCCACTCGATCATTGCCACGAACGCCCCGGCCCCCGGAATCTGTCCGTCGTCGCCAATGTAGCGGCGGTCGGTATTGATGGCGATGAACCGCGAGCCGTTGAGCAGCGCCCGCATCGCGTGCTTCATCGCGTCCAGGTTGATGTCGGGGAAGTACCCCGCCACCACGTACTCTGCGTCGTCGCTGTCCGCGATCTTCAGGCCGTGTTCCTGCAATTCGTAGATCAGGCCGTCAGCGCCGAACGGGTAGACCGTCGCGCCGGGCTTCTCGTTCGCGATGAACCGCGCCGTTGCCCGTAACGCCGAGAAGACCTCGTCGTCGGTGAGGGGCAGCCCGAACTGTCGGAACCGCTCGGCGACGACGTGATGCGCCATCCGCGAGTTGTTGGTGACGGCGCGCACGGCCTTACCGTGGGCCTTGAGCGCGGCCAGCGCCTCAATGGCACCGGGGATGGCCGAGCCGGGGCGCAGCAGCGTCCCGTCGATGTCGAACAAGTAGGCAGAGTAGTCGGTCAAGGAGCGTGTCATGGCGCAGAAGGCTACACGCCAACGATGCCCCCCCGCTACTCGACGCCCGGTGAGACGAGCCATACTCCCGGCCCTGCTGCCACTTGTGACGCCGATAGGCGGCGAAGCCGAGACGTGGCAGCGGGCATCAAGCAGGCTCCCTGTGGGCCGGCGGCTCAGGGTGCGTCGTGGCGGCTGTGTACCATCGGCGGCCATGCGCCCCTCACAACAGACGGATGTAGCGGGCCGCGTATCTCGCGCACGGGGCACCTAACGGTCCGGACTGGGGCGATGGTGCACAATACTGGGCGATTCAGGCCGCCTGGCGCGGCGACGGTTCGCTGCGCGACACGGGCACACGCGTGCGGTGTTCAGATGCGCCGGTCACAGGCGGCCGTCACGAGCCAGCGAGACAGAGGGAGACGCAGACCATGCCGGTGTTGCCAGCGGAGCGTGCCACAGCGTTGTGTGAGGCCGTCTTTACGCGCCTCGGGCTTTCAGCGACCGAAGTTGCCGACTGCACCCGCGCGATCATGTTCGCGACGCTGCGCGGCCTGGACAGCCACGGTATCGTGTCGATCCTGCCGGGCATCGCCAGCAGCGTGAAGCGCGGCCAGACCCAGCCCCACGCCAACATCATCACCATCAACGAAGCCGCCGTCACGGCAGCCTACAAGGGCAACAGTGCGGCCGGCCCGGTCATCGGGTCACACGCGATGCGGGCGGCCATCGCACGGGCGAAGGAGCACGGCGTCGGCGTGGTCACGGCCATCAACTGCGCGCACTTCGGGGCAGCCTCGGCCTATGCCGCGATGGCGTTGGACGACGGCATGTTCGGGCTGGTGATGTGCAACGCCGCCGCGCATGTCGCGCCGTTCGGCGGGGCCGGGTCGCTGCACGGCACGAACCCGATTGCCTACGCTGCACCGGGCACCGACATGCCGATTGTCCTCGACATCGCCACCAGCATCGTCGCGTCTGGGCAACTGATGAAGGCGGTGCGGCGCGACCAGACGATCCCGCTGGGCTGGGCGGTGGACGCCGACGGCAAGGCCACGACCGACCCCTCAGCCGGCTTGAAAGGCTCGATTCTGCCGTTTGGCGGCCACAAGGGGTACGGCATCGGCATCCTGGTGGACTTGCTCACTGGCGCGCTGGCCGGCTCGACGTTGGGCCTGGGCGTGCAGCAGAGCAACCCGGATCCGGACGTGGGCGGGCAGGCGTTCTTCTTCCTGGCGATCAATCCGACATTCTTCAGTGGCCCCGGTGTCTTTCCAGAGCGAGTCGATCAGCTCATCAGCGACGCGCGGTCGATCAAGCCGGCCGAGGGCTTCGCCGAGGTGCTGCTGCCGGGCGAGTTGGAGTGGCGCGAGGAGCAGAAGCGCAAGAAGGAGGGCATCCCCCTCTACGATGGCGACTGGGCGGCGCTGCTGGCGAACCTCGTGGCGTCGGACCTGCCGCGCGAGTTCGTGGAGCAGTACGCCCCGGACGCCTGAGCGCACCGGATCAGGGCAGGCGCGAGCGGCCGAGTCAGAGCGGCCGACCTAGAGGCCGGGCCGGTGCAGGCGTGAGCGACCGGATCAGGGCGGGCGAACCAGCGGTTCGCCCCTACGAGATTCGGTCATCGTGTCATGTCAGGCCGGACGCCCCCTGAGGCGCGTTGAGCATCCCTGGCCGGTCGCGCCCGGCCTGCGCCAGCCTGCGCGCCGCCGTCTGCGTGACGATCTCGTCAATCAGGATATGTCCGATCAGCCGCAGGCGCTGGCCCGGACTGCCGAGCAACTGCAGGAACTGGTGTCGCGCTTCGTGATGGACGCCAGGGAAGTCGTCCCGCAGGTGACAGCGCGCCGACGAGCCGGAGACTGGGACGCGGCTCCCGCGTCGCCGGCGCAGCACCGGGCTGTCTGACCGCCCAACGGCACGCGAACAGCACGAGGGCGAGGCGCTACGTGTGCCTCGCCCTCGCTGTATCTCGCCTCCGGCGGTGCGAACTGTCTTTTCGGCTACTTCACCGAGAAGTCGAACACGTCGTACAGTTGCTCATGCTGCTTGTCGGCGTTGTCAGACGTAAGGTACATGCCCGGCTCAGCGTACTTGCAATCTCCCGACGCGCCACGCGCCAACCGTAACGTCACGTCGCCGTCGCGATTCCCAATGATGATCTCAGGCGGATTGCGGTCGCAGTACACCGCCAGCACGTTGCCTTCGACGCGCTCATCGGACTCGCTGCTAGCGTTGGTGCGATCTTTCTGGCGGCGCTCATCATCCGTCAGCTTTTGCCCCCGCCCTCGGTCGCCATCCTTGTCATCGTCGCCAGCGCCCTGCCCCTGCCCCTGCCCCTGCGCCGGAGGCGGCGTCGGCGTGGCCGTGGCCGTGGACGTTGGCGTTGCTGGCGGCGTGCCGGTGACGGTAGCTGTGGGGGTGAGCGTTCCTGTTGGCGTCGCCACCGCCGCCACCTGATCGACGCCTCAGAAGCCACCCACGAGTGCAAACGAGCCGCCCGTCTGCTGGCCGGCATCGGGCTGCCCAGCCGTGCCGCCGAGCGAGTAGCCACCGCCGGTGCTGAAGGTGCCGCCGCCGCCATCGACGGTTGACCATGACTGGTCGAAGCCGCCGCCGACCTGGGCTGCCACCGCGCTTCCCAGCATGAGCAGGCCGAGGGCGGACGCGAGAGCCCGTCTGAGCCTGCGACTCACTTTCCGCTCTCCGACTGACGCTGCTCGAGCACTGCAAGCCGGGCCTCAAGGGCATCCTGCCGCGCCCTGGTCTCGCGCAGGACGGTCACTTCGTTTTCGAGATCCGCCACCCGAACCTGCTGCGCGGTGCTTTGGGCCTGCAACGTGTCGATGACTACCTGCTTCTCCTGCACGAGCTGGTACAGGCCCTGGATCGCCGCGAACGCCACACCCTGCGCGTCAAGGGAGTTGATCACCTTGTCAGAGTCACCCAGGCCGAAGGCGGCTCGGAAATCCTCGGCCATCGGGCCGATGTGGCGCACCGAGTCGCCGTCTGCGAGGTAGCTCCAGACGGCGACTGGCATCGACGCCAGCGTTTCCAGCACCTGGCGCGGCTCGGCAACCCCGTGATCGGTCTTCAGGGTGCGGGTACTCGCGCCAGCGCACTGCCAGTTGGCGACGGCGGTGGTCAGGGTACAGGTTTGGGTGCCGACCACCAGCCGAATGCCGCCGTTCGAGCGAATATGGAACGTGTTGTTGCCCGTGACCACGCCACCGGGGTCCGATGCGAAATCCAGACCACTAGCATCGCCCCAGACAAATGAGCCGTCGTTGTTCGCCTTGGCTTGCC
>JBBQBU010000550.1:0-4082 GCA_038318015.1 Chloroflexota bacterium
GCGGGTCAGGTTGGCCCGCATTACCGACCGTTCAGACCCTCTGGACATCCCATTTCGTTAGATTCGCGCAGCCTTCGCTCGCTTAATGTGCATCTTCGCAACTCCTTGTGACCCGCCGCCCTGCCGGATTGAGCAGATACGGCGGCGGGAACGGCAGGGCGCAAAACCGTGGCACGCATTCTGCCTTTAGACCTGGTACGAACAACCTGTGACACAGGAACAAGGAGACTGGACATGTATTCGATTCTCTACATCATCGGCGCAATTGTGGTCATCGTTGTGGTGCTTCGACTGCTCGGCCTGTTTTGATCCTACTGGGTCAGACCCGACGCATCAAGGTTTGCTGCTAGATTGATCGTTCGCATCATGCCAGCAACAGAAGGAGTTTTCCCATGTATTCGATTCTCTACATCATCGGCGCAATTGTGGTCATCATCGTCGTGCTGAAGCTGCTGGGCCTGTACTAAGAGTCAGGCGCGGCCATCGACCGTTCATATCGACACATCATAGTGGGGGCAACGTATCATGTATTCCATCCTGTACATCATCGGCGCCATCGTCGTCATTGTCGTCGTTCTTCGGCTGCTCGGGCTGTTCTAGTCGCCTGAGCGAGCCATGTGGGGTCCATATGCAGGCCGCTCCGAACAGGGGCGGCCTGTTCGCATGTCCGGTCAGCGTGTCGTATGCCAAGGCGACTGTTGTCGGTGAGATGTCGATGTCATTGGACGGGTGCATTGCGCAGCCAGACGACAGCGTCGGGCCGCTCTTCGGCTGGTACGGCAACGGACCGGTCCCTGTGCCGCTGCCGGGCGCTGGCGGGCCGGATGCGGTTCACGTCTCCGAAGCCAGCGCCGGCCACGTGCGTATGCTGCTCGATCATCTCGGAGCGCTGGTGTCGGCCTGACGCCTGTTCGACGTGGCCCACGGCTGGGACGGAGTCACCCGCTGGGCGCGCCGGTCCTGGTGGTGACATACATGATCCTGGTCGGCTGGCCGCGCGCGGACGGGCCGTTCACCTTCGTCACGGCTGGCGTCGAAGCGGCAGTGGCACAGGCGAGTGCCGTCACCGGCGACAAGGTCGTGGGCGCCGGGGGCGCCGACATCGTGCAGCAGTGCCTGAACGCCGGGCTGCTCGACGAGATTCGAGTGACCCTCGTACCGGTGCTCCTCGGCGGCGGCATTTCATTCTTCGCGTCGCTGACGGGTGCACCGATCCACCTGGACGATCCGCAGGTCATTCAGGGCACACGCGTCGCGCACCTGAACCACCGCGTGCCGCGCGCCTGAGCCCTCTCGTCGCCGAAGTGCCGCCCCGCCTTGTCCAGACGGGGCGCGGGGCCGCGCGCAAAGTGCCCCATTTTGCGCGCTGGAGGCCACCGGGCGCGCCCGTAGGGGGCAGAGTGGGAGACGGGGGGGGCAGGGCGGCGGTGTGAGCCGATGCCGCCCCTGAAGCAGCCAACGCGTTAGCCATGGCCAAGGTTGGCTCGCCACTTGGCGCTCGCGGCAGAAAATATGCACATAAATCAATTAAAGCACCAATGCAGCCCACCATTTATGTGCAGATTCTTATCCTCTCGCAGCTGCCAGTGAGCTGAAGCCCAACAGCTGTGCCGCGCCTGAGACGCCGTTTGCCGCCAGAGCATGGGTGTTTCTGTCTACGCTTCTCGGGTGACGATCCACGCGCCAGCAGCAGACCGCCCCAGCCGACGACCGCATGAGACCGGCTTGAGGAGGCACCCGGGGCCGATGCTGGGCCTCCCCAAGGTCGGGTAGAGCAGGGCAATACCCGTATGTATCGACTGGTCGTGATAATGGGGACTAGCATGACCAGTCTGGCGGCAAGCCGGCGGGCGAGGGGGGTGGATGTTGTCATCCGCCGATGCTGCAGTGCCGAGGTCGTGTGGCAGCGCCGGCGACAGCCGCTCAGACACGCTGCTCTCCGCACGTCCTCAGTCCGCGAGCAGCGGCAACCGTCTTCCGGGGCCGGCGCATGGCACTAAGCCGGGATCTCCAGCCGATGCCTGATGCGGCGGTGTCGTTGGCAGAGGCCCGGACGCTGTTCCTGGGGTCGCTGGCCGGCCGCGCGGACCGCACCCAGCGGACCTATGCGACGGCGCTGGATCGGCTGGCCGACTTCCTGGCCGAGCGCAGTATCGGGCAAGACACGCCTACCCGTGCCCTCCCGCGTGACCTGCTGGAAGGGTTCTACCTCTGGTGCGTGCGCCGCTTCGGCACCAGTTCGCGCAGCACGCCGACTTATCTCGCCGGCGTCCGGGCGTTCTGTCGATTCCTGGACCGCCACCAACTTGCGCCAGAGAGCTACGCCCGCCTGCAAGCCGGCCTTGAACAAGTCCAGGCGCGCCAGCAGTACCGCACCCCACGCGTGGACGACCAGATCCCGGCGATGCTCGTGCATATCGAGTCGCAGCCGCTCCCGCTGGAGCGCGACGCCTTGCTGACCGCCCTGCGTGACCGCACGATCCTGCGCGTGCTCTACACCACGGCGATCCGGCGCGACGAGGCCGTGCGCCTGAACCGCGAGGACGTCGCTGATGGCCGCGCGACCCAGGCCCTCATCACGGGGAAGGGCGGCCGTGAGCGCGTGATCTTCTTCGATGGCGCGACCTCGACGGCGATTCGCCGCTACCTGGAGGCCCGCGCCGACCGGCACCGCCCCCTGTTCCTGCGCCACGACGTCGGGCGCGGCGCACCGGGCCTACGCGGCGAGCACTGGCGGCTCTCCGGGGACACCATCTACAGCCTGGTCAAGCGCGTTGGGGCGGCCGTCGGCTCGCAGGCCACGCCGCATTCGTTCCGCCACGACCGCGCCAGCCTGCTGCTGAATCGCGGCGCGGACCTGTCCGAAGTGCAAGACATCCTGGGGCACGCCAGCCCTGAAACGACAAAGCGCATCTACGCCCACTACGAGACGAGCCGCTTACGTGAGGCGTTCGACCGCTACACCCTACCGCCCGAACAGCGCGTGCCCGCCGACCCGGATGAGACGCCCCCCACCTGAGCGACGAGGTTAGCCTGCGCCGCGCACCAGATCGGCCTCGTCACGCGCCAGTTCTTCGAGGATCGCGAAGAAGTAGCCCATCGACTTGCGCTGCCCGGCCGTCCCGCTGCGGACCTTCCCCCGGCTGACCTGCGCGACCGTTCGCTCCTGCGCGGTTTCGACCAGCGCCAGGAACCGGCTCCGCGGCAACCCGGAGTTCCACCAGATGTGGTGCGCCCTCGCCTGTGACCGCGCCGGGTCGTCGTCTCGGAAGGCGACGCCGAGTTGCTCAATGCGAGCCGCCAACTCCGCGTTTTCCACGGTTCCCGTGGTCGGGCGCGCAGCGCTTCCCGACGTAGCTGTTGATCTTTGTCGGGCTGCCTTTACTGGTTGATGCTCTTCCGGTGCTTCTTCTGTCCGGTCTTTAAGTCGTGCACCCCTACTGGTGCCACGCTCCGCACCCCGAGCGGTTCCACGCGCTGCCCCGCTATCGGTGCTATCCGTTGCACCCTTTTCGGTGCTGCGCGGTGCACCCATAAGGGTACTGCGCCCTGTGGAAACTGTGGATAACCCGCCCATCTCGAAGAGGGGCAGCGGCAAGTCGCCGCGCGCCTGTTGCACCGCCTCGGCCAGCACCAGCCGCTCAAGCGCTGCGTACAACCCCGAGAGGTCGCAGTAGTCCGCGCGCCGGCCGATGCCAGGGACGGTCCGGGCCGTCGCCTTCAGGTAGCCCTTCTGCATCAGCGACTTCTTCCAGGCGTAGACTTTGTTCTTGTGGCGGCCAAGCTCGTCGGCAGCCTGAAGCATCGACACGTAGGGCCAGTCGCTGCCCCACTTCTTGTCGAGGATGTAGAGGCACAGCACCAGCTCTTGCGGGGTGAGGTTCAGCTCACCCGCGTGGCGCAGCAGGACAGACGGGGCCGGCAGGACGCCGCCTTTGACAATGAGCGGACTCAAGCGCTGCTCCCATCGGTTGTCGCTTGTTTCGTCCGACACGTACCGTCCGTTCCTACTTGACGTAGGGCGCACCGACGTAGTACCGTGTCGGATAGACGGCGACGGGCTGCCTGGTAAGCTCCCATCG